>JBFEUB010000027.1:0-23327 GCA_041547605.1 Desulfobacteria bacterium | reverse complement strand
TTGAGGGGGCAGTCAAAGAAAAGGAAGAAAGCAAAGGAGGCGCAAGGACCTGATTATTGTTACACTTACCCTTAACCAAAGTGGGTGATGGCCTTGGAAAGGAGCAGGGGGGAGACTGTCAATCCCTGCTATTGGTCTCCAGTAGCCGACAACCTAAGAATGTTGTGATTTCCTTCTGATATAGAAATGCCATTTTCCGGTAGTCTTCGCAGGTGCTGTGGGAGGCGAGAGATGAAGGATCTGATCAAGTACATTGCTCAAGCGCTGGTAGATCATCCGGAGGCCGTGGAGGTTTCCGAAGTGGAAGGCGAACATACCTCGGTCATGCAGCTGAAAGTGGCTAAGGATGACGTGGGCAAAATCATCGGGAAGCAAGGCCGAACTGCTCAAGCCATACGGACAATACTAAGCGCTGCGTCTGGCAAGGCAAAAAAACGCACATTCCTGGACGTTATAGAATAGTGCAATATTGCCTCCTCCCGATAAAAAAGGGGAACGTGCTGCTTAACTCAATGTCATGCATATTTGACAAGTTGCGATTTCTGTTAGAAATCAAGAAAGGAGAAAAAATATGAACAAAAGAGATTTAGTGAACGAGGTTTCCAAAGTCGTAAAAACTACAAAGGATGCTCAGGCGGCCGTGGAATGTGTTCTTTCAAGCATTACCAAGGCGTTGAGGAAAGGAGACTCTGTATCATTGATTGGATTCGGCACATTTAAGGTTGCTGAAAGGAAGGCTCGTAAAGGCAGAAATCCTCAGACAGGGGAAGAAATAGATATTGCGGCAAGTAAGGTGCCAAAGTTTGTTGCAGGAAAGGCTTTGAAGGAAGCCGTGCAATAATTATCTGTTCGTAGGTGGGCTCCATTGGCAGGGTCAGCAATGGCTCTGCCTCTTTGTGTCCATATTTTGGGATGGGCTTGTGAGGGCCTTAGCTTACAGAAATGGCATATTACTGATGACGCAGCACACGACAAGACGTGTTTTAATAGCGGTTTGATATCTTTAGCTCCGAGTTTCTTTCTGGCCAGGAGACTGTGATTCTAATATAGCAAGAAATTATCTCTCAAACAGCCAAATCCGAGATAATGCCATATTATCTCTGAAAAACAGGCGCCGAAAATCTTACAGTATTCAACTCATATCTCTATCTTTGGCCTTAGCATAAGTCGCCTACCAAGGGCTGCGACCACTGGTTCCAGCCTGAATTTTCCGCTAAAAAACCTTCGTTTTCGAGAATGACCTCCCCCAGTTTGACGAAACTTATCACATGAGTTAGAAACCTTTGATAGAACCATCCGGTCAGCTGGTATCAATAATGGGAAGTAACCTCGATTCCCGTCTTTCCTATTGCCTTTTATTGCGATATATGGTACAAGCTCAATAGCCTCTGGGCTGAGCGAATTTCCCACAGACACCAACTTCTGGCCCTGTGTTTACTTCTCGTGGTCTTGCAGGCGCTGTTTTTCCAGCTGAATCTTCTTCTCTAACTGCTAATAATATATTGGTTTTCTGTCGATAGAATCTCCGTCACTCTAACGCAGGTTAACGAACGGAAGCCAAGCGGCACATAACCAGTCGCTGCAGCAGACGCGGACATGTCCCGCCGTTTGTTATGTCGGTTAGGTATCCTAGTTTGGAGCTTGGCTGACGATTCAAGGAGACACTTATTTGACTCAGTTGGAATCACCGCCGTATAACACCAGAGGTTGAGGGATGGTTTCTTGCCATATAACACTGCACGAGGGTGTTATATAGCAAGGCGGACGTATAACTACGTAGGATTATATTGCAATAATGCTGTAAAACAAATACGCTTTGACCGAAGAAATCTTAAGCTTTAGGCTTATTAACAATGAGGAGTGATAATGAAGAGAAACTTTATAATTAAATTTCCAAAGATAGACACACATAACCTTGATCAAGATGAAGAATTTTTTTATTTGATAGAATCGGATGGTAAAAAAAGAAAAATTCTCTTTCATGAATACACTGAATTATACAAAACAACGGATTTGTATGAACAATTGTTTTATGAACGCCTTAAATGTAATTCTCCGAGCAAGGTAACAGAAGCACTTAGATATGTCGTATCTCAGACTCAAGACAACTTTACGGAACTTCGGATCTTGGATTTAGGAGCGGGTAATGGGATCATGGGTGAGGAATTAAGAAGGGCTGGGTGTGCACGTCTTGTCGGTGCAGATATAATTCATGAGGCATATGAGGCAACCCAACGTGATAGGCCTACCGTATATGATGCTTACTATGTAGTGGATTTTTGTAATTTAACTGAGGAACAAAGGAAAGACTTGGAAAGTTGGTCGTTTGATTGCTTGACTACTGTTGCGGCATTAGGATTCGGAGATATACCCGCGAAAGCATTTATAGAGGCATTTAACATTCTTCAAAGCGAGGGTTGGATAGCTTTTAATATTAAGGAAACGTTTCTCGATAAAAGTGATACAACAGGATTTTCTGTCACTATACGAGAACTAATCCTCTCCGAATATCTTGATCTATATTACCTCGAGCGTTACCGTCACAGGCTTTCAATGGAAGGTGAACCCTTGTACTATTTTTCTATAGCGGGGCGAAAGAATGCCGACATTCCACAAGACTTCTTAACATCAATAGGTATAACAGCCTAACAATGGAATGAACAAGGATTTGCAAAAGCTGTCGCTTTTTGAAACGGGTTATTCCAGCCGTTAAAGTACAGAGTTTCTGTGTATCTCAACTTCTGGCCTCAAGCTCCCGAGTGTTGATACCTACTATTTATCAAGCGTCAGCCCAGATTAAAGATAGTGCCAGAGACTGTCGAAAAAGTCGAAATAGAGCATTTTAGCTATTCTCGCCTATAGCAAAATCAGCCACTTACTAACTGCGAAAAGCTTCTGAATCATGGCTTTGAGGGTTTTTCGACAGTTTCGGAAGGTATCTCTAGAACGTAATGTTGCTCTTTGTCCGACTCTGCTCAATATACAATGTTATGCATAAGTGCCCGCGGAGGCTCTTGCAATGAAACAAAACAACGTTCTAAACTTACAACTCTATTATCTTCCCGTCACAACCGCTGCACTTCTGTTTTTTTACTGGTTTCTCTATTTGAGAGTTCCGGCTAATTTCATTGTTTACTGTCTTGCCGTTCCCGCCTTGTTTGGAGCTGTTGCCATTGGAATCTGTTCCGACAAGATGAAATTCTGGACTTACAATGTGCCCGATCGTTTAAAGATCAGAGGTTCTTCCGCTCACTTAATGGCGCTCTGGTACGTCAGTACATTGAATTTTACACTCCCGCTCCTTAGTGAGTCGCTTTTTGCCGAAACAAATGTAGTAAGCACTTTAAGATTTAGCATTGCTTTTTCTGTCATCTATTGTCTGATGGGAACTTTCTTAGATCTTCTGAACGTTGAATGTGACATCTTAATTGTCAGGAATCGAGCGGCGAGAAAGAATTTAGGAACCGTAAGAACGGTTTTTTCTTATGGCCCCTATTATTTTGGAACTTTAGGCCTGCTATTCGGTGTTGTAAGCAAAATAGGTCATTATGTCATCGTCGAAAAAGGGCTCAGCAGCTACTTGTTTCCATCGATATTCATCGGGTTTGCTGCGTTGTCTATACCTTTCATATCTTATTTCGGCTATGTCTACTATCAGATAGTGAAGTACCGAAGAACAAAGCAACAGTAACGGCATGAACGCACAAATTTAATATGGGCTAACCAAGTGCTGCAGCGTAATGCCAACGCGTCCGCTGAGCTTAACCATTACCTTTCAATAAATCCCATCGAATGTCCAACCCTGGTGAGCCCCAAAATCTTATGATATGAATCTGTAATTTTGACTTCTCCGATATCGAAGATAATGGGAAGTACCCTCTAGAAATCTCCTCCCTTCAATATTCGAGATAATGTAAAGGAATCAACAGTCGGGACAAGCCGAGAAAAAGCAGTTTTTTGTAGCCAATGCGCTTTCAATATGTCTTCGATATCTTGTGAAATGCAGCTCTAAAATGAGTGGCGCACCAAGGGCTGCGGGTTGGTTTGAGCTTGGATTTTCGGGCCAAAGGCCGTTCATCCCCGGCCCCCCCCACAGTTTGACGAAAATTATTATTTGGGTTAGAAATCTTTAATAGAATCGTCTTTTTCGCAGGTTTGAACTAATCGGAGAACGTCTTGATTTTGAACTGGGGGTTCCAACTACAATATATTGTCGATTTATTCGCAATGGCCGTCTGATGGTTATGCCCATTAATTCCCCTTCTTGTGTCGGCCTCGATTTTTCCCGTTTAAAACTAATCGATTCTGCATTGACCATTTCAGCCTTAAACCGAAAGGAGAGTTGGCATGAGGACATTACCGCTCTTTTCTGCTTGTCTGTTTATCTTCCCAACACCTGCTTATTCAAACCAGAAGAAAGAGGCAACGGAAAAGACGTGATCGGAGTCGCCCATTAAAGGATTTGTTACAAGGCAGATATCAAGTCAGAAACATTTAACAATCGTAGTCGGTGGATAGAATAGAAGGGCATAAGGTTTTGCAATGAAAGCCTTTAACATCGTACTTGCCAATGGCAGGATTCTTGATGGTTGTGGGAATCCCTGGTTCTTAGGCGATCTAGCTATTCGGCGAGGTCGGATTGTTGAGATTGCTCCGGCTGGCACCCTGCGGGGGCACAAAGTCGTTCATGTAGATGGCCGCTATGTGGCGCCCGGTTTTGTTGACGTTCATACCCACTCAGACCTTTCTATCCTCATTAATCGACGCGCTGAGAGCGTCGTCCGGCAGGGGGTTACCACCCACGTCATAGGAAACTGCGGGATGTCCGCAGTGCCGGTGGATGAGACGCGCCTTGACGAGATGCGTCGATACTGGGGGCGTATCTCCGACCAACCGGAAGTCACCTGGGGTTGGCGAACCTTTGACCAATAACTGCAAGAGTTGCAGAGGGGCGGCGTAGCCATCAACTTGGCCTCTCTTGCAGGCCATGCGGCTCTGCGCATGGCCATTATGGGGCTCGATGATCGCAACCCCACGCTTTCCGAACTTGAGCGAATGAAAGCATTACTGGCTGAGACAATGGAGGCCGGGGCATTCGGAATGTCTACCGGCTTGGTCTATCCTCCGGGTTGCTTCGCTGGCACCGAGGAGATTATCGCCCTTTGTCAGGTTGTCTCCCACTATCACGGGCTATACGCTTCCCACGTTCGGGGAGAGCGGGAGACGATTCTGGAAGCAGTTGCCGAGGCCATCCGCATTGGCCGCGAGGCAGGTCTGCCCGTGCAAATTTCCCACAACGCACCTAAGTTTGGCGCACCCTGCGATGCCACCGCCAACCTGCGATTGGTCGAAGAAGCGCGCGCACGGGGCCAGGACGTGACAGTGGATAATGACATACATACCGATCTGGGCCCTGCGTTGGCCGCGGCTCTGCCTCAAGCTATCCATGAGCAGTCTGCGGCTGAGATCGTGGCCTTGCTCCGAGATCCTGAGACGCGTAGGCAAGTTCGGGAGAAAATCGTCCTCGACCGGCGCCCCGCCTTTGGCCCCGCCGGGCTGTTGAAGCACAGCCAGTGGCACCGTATCACAATCCTCCACGCCCCACACAGCCAGAACGTCGTTGGCAAGACCATTGAGACTATTGCATGTGAGCGAGGTCAAGACCCCTTTGATGTGTACTTTGATCTGATAATCGAAAACGGCCAGACAGCCCAGGGTATCTTTGACTACATTGACGAGGCTAACATTCGCACCCTGCTGCGTCATCCGGCGACGATGATCTGTTCTGACGGACAGGTATTGGCTCCCCTACGGCTTTCTGAACGACCCGCCCCCCTATTTTCCTTGCAGCTATGGGGAGTTCCCCGCTGTGCTGGAACATTACGTGCGAGATGAGGCGGTGCTTACTCTTGAGGAAGCCATACGCAAGATGACCTCCTTTCCCGCTCAACGCTTCAGGCTGATGGATCGCGGGATGCTGCGGCCCGAGGCGTGGGCCGACATCGTCGTTTTTGACCTTGATCGCATCCGTGACCGGGCAACAAATCGCTATCCCTACACCTATCCGTTCGAAAACTACCCGCATCGATACCCGAAAGGAATTGACTACGTCTTTGTTAACGGTGTCCTGGTCGTCGAGGAGGAAAGGCATACCGGGGCTCTTCCAGGCAAGGTTTTGAGGCATCAGGTGGGCGCAGACCGTGAGGCGGATGGGTTAGAGACTATGTAATCGAGCTAACATTCTACCTTTGCTCTCGTCGTTGGATCGTATCTCGGAAAGCCTTCACAATAGGCAAACTCTGTGGCTAGCCTGCCTGACAACATGATGTGTTGCGTGGTCTCCATCACGCGTTTGTCCACAGATAGGGGATGCTCCACATCTTCAATGCCTATAACAGCGCCGGCCGAGATCACTCTTGATGGGTGCTGGCGTCCAACAAGAACTGGAAGTTCTCATATCCAAAAAAGCGGAATCCGGGGGTCCGATTATTATATATACTGTTATTTCAACATGTTAAATAGAATAAAGCATGCCGTTAGTGCTCACCACGCATACCCCAAAAGATATTTCGGAACTCACAGTTCCACTGCCCCGCCTGGTGCCCCATATAATTCATAAAAATATCAGCATGTTAAGTTGTGGCATAATAGTTGCGAAAAGGAAAAAGCCTTAAAGATACCCTATGGATGTGTTTGAGGCGGTCCAGGCTTCAACCCAGGAACGACAAAACAAGCACGTCACATGGAGGACCGTTGCCAAAAGCATCGAGGCAACGACGTGTTCATTCCACCGTTGGCAGTCTCAACCGATAGGATCTTTGTTTTCAACACAAACACAAGGAGGAGAGTGACTGAACCATGAAGAAGCAGATCATTGAGATGGACGAGGCTGAACCTCCGGGTCCGTCGTGTGCTCTTGCGCAATCCGAGATCACGACGGACTCTGTTCCATTCATGTATGATCTTGTTTTGGAACCTAAAAAGACCAAGATCGTATGGGTGCAAAAGGCAAACCGGATTCGAAGACTACATACATATCGTCGAACTGCAGCATTTCGCAAACAATTCTTCCCCAAGGCGACAAACACCGAGTGGAACGATTGGCGCTGGCAATTACGTCACCGCATTACCCGCCCCATTCAATTGCAACGAATTATCCGGCTCTCAGATGATGAGAGCGACGCTATGACACGGGGTGGTGCGTCACTTCCTGTTGCCATTACCCCTTACTTTGCAAGTTTGCTTGAGGCAAACGATTCCAGTCAACCCCTGCGTCGTACTGTTATCCCGGTCATGGCTGAACATCTGCGCGCCCCGGGTGAATCAGAAGACCCTCTTGGGGAAGATAACGATAGCCCCATTTTCGGGTTGGTCCACCGTTATCCAGACCGGGTTCTTTTCCTGGTTACCGAATTTTGCTCGACCTACTGTCGTTACTGCACCCGATCGCGAATCGTGGGCACAGGCAAACCGCATCACTTCAACATGCATCACTGGCAGAGGGCCATTGCTTACATCGAAGCCACGCCGACTGTCCGAGATGTACTTCTGTCTGGCGGCGACCCATTGACCCTGGAAGACGAAAAGTTGGAATGGCTTCTGTACCAATTGCGTCGAATCCCGCATGTGGAATTGATACGCATTGGGACAAAGGCTCCTGCGGTGTTACCTCAGCGGATTACACCAACCCTTGTACGCATGTTAAGACGCTATCATCCTGTGTGGATGAGTATTCACTTCACCCATCCTGATGAGTTGACCCCGGAGGTCAGTCGTGCTTGTGAATGTCTTGCAGACGCTGGTATCCCTCTGGGCAGTCAGACGGTTCTTTTGTCGGGCATCAATGACGACGTCGAAACGATGAGGCGACTGTTTCAAGGCCTTCTAAAAATACGTGTGAGGCCTTATTACATCTATCAATGCGATCCTATCTATGGATCGGGGCATTTCCGAACCCCAGTGGAAAAGGGCTTGGAGATCATCGAGGGGTTGCGAGGACATACGACCGGTTACGCGGTGCCAACTTATGTGATTGATGCTCCCGGTGGTGGAGGCAAAATCCCGTTGGTTCCCCAGTATATCGCCGGACGCGATGGCAGCGATCTGCTACTGAAAAATTATGAAGGGCATGTCTACCGTTACCCAGACCCGGGGGGCAAGGTGGGATCTGACACACTGAGTAAAACGGGATGTTCTGCATGAATGGAGGCGCACCATGAAGAAGATAGGAATTACGTATGATCTTCGCGAAGATTACCTTAATGCTGGGTTTAGCAAGGAGGAAACCGCCGAGTTCGACCGGCCGGATACCATCGAGGCAGTTGACGAGACGCTGCGCCAACTGGGCTATGTAACAGACCGGATTGGCAACGTCAGGAATTTGATGGAGCGTTTAGTGACTGGCGATCGATGGGACATGGTCTTTAATATTGCGGAAGGACTCAAAGGATTTGGCCGAGAGGCTCAGGTCCCTGCCGTCCTGGACGCTTATGGCATCCCGTACACCTTCTCTGATCCGTTGGTGCTATCACTGACCCTGCATAAAGGGATGACAAAGCGTGTAGTCCGCGACATGGGGGTCCCGACGCCCGATTTTTTTGTGATTGAGACGGAATCAGATGTGGATATGACGGATCTTCCTTTCCCCCTATTTGCCAAACCCGTGGCTGAGGGAACTGGGAAAGGAATAAGTGCTGCATCAAAGATTGTGAACAAAGAGGAACTCGGCTCGGTCTGCAGGAAGCTTTTGAAGACATACGGCCAACCGGTTCTTGTGGAGACTTTTTTGCCGGGCAGAGAGTTCACGGTCGGGATAATAGGGACCGGCAAGAGTGCCATGGCCATTGGTGTGATGGAAATCCTCCTGCAAGAGGATGCGGAAGCGGATGCATACTCCTATTGCAACAAGGAAAAATATGCAGATTTCGTCGAATATCGCCTTGTCAATGATGCTATGGCACAAAGGGCAAAAGAAGTGGCGTTGGTTGCGTGGAAGGGCCTTGGGTGCCACGATGCTGGGAGAATCGATTTGCGGGCTGACGCAACGGGTATTCCAAACTTCATGGAAGTAAACCCACTGGCAGGCCTGAACCCCGAACACTCTGACCTTTGCATCATCGCCCGTCAGTTAGGTATGACATATAAATCACTCATCGGCGCCATCATGTCGTCGGCCCATGAACGGTATGTATCAACCATTTTGGATTCTGGTATTGAGGTATCGAGGCCCGCAAGAATTCATCAGCTGCATGGATTGCGCTTATAGAACCGCTGTGGCATCAAAGACACAGTGAAAAAGTTGGTTTACGTCATGAGCAAGAGAATCATTGCTATCATCTACAACGAACCGGTCTCTTCGGAATATGCCTTTTCTGAGGCTTCCCAAGACGTCCTTGCCCAAGTGGAGGCTATTGAACAAGCACTCGAGGAGCTTGGCTATCGCCCGGTTCGTATCTCCTTCACAACGGACCTGGATGGTTTCATGCGGAGAATTATGGAAGAGGGCGTATCTATGGCGTTTAACCTCTGCGAGTCCGTAGATGAAGATCCCAGACTCTCGGGCCATCCAGCCGCGGTACTAGAACTCCTTCAGATTCCCTTTTCAGGTTCACCATCGATGGCACTCATGCTTACCACAGACAAGTTTGTGACCAACCGCCTTCTCAAGGCCCATGGAATCACAACGCCGAATTGCGCAGTCTACAATGCAACAGTGCCATTCAGTGCTTCGTATTTGGAATACCCTGTCATTGCCAAACCGAGGCTGGAAGACGCCAGTATAGGCATCGACCAGGAGTCAATTTTTAAGAACGAAGATGAGCTCAGGAGGCGAATTGGAAGCTTGTATGGTCGATTTGGAAGCCTTTTGATAGAGGAATACGTTCACGGTAGAGAGGTCAATATTTCCCTTTTTGGATACCCTTTCCCTACCATCCTTCCTCTTGCAGAGATCGAATTTTTGAACTTTCTTGACGAACTATACCCCATCTTGGGGTACCGGGCCAAGTGGGATAAGGCGTCTTTTGAATACCAAAACACACCTCGCAAGTTTCCACAGAATCTTCCGCCCTCCATGGTGAGAACGATAGAAGAAACCGCCCTTGTCTGTTTCAGGCTCCTCATGCTCAGGGATTACGGACGGGTTGACATGCGAATCGATGATAGCGGAAAGGTCCATGTCCTTGAGGTGAATGCCAATCCGTGCCTGAGCCCAGACGCCGGTTTCGTAGCGGCAACCCAAAAGGCCGGCATGTCGTATTCTCAGATGGTGGACCGGATGGTGTATTTCATGGCCCAAAGGTCAAAAGAAGATGTTTATCAGGCCTGTCGAGCGTCCGGATAGAGACCAGATCCTTCAACTTCTCAAGCAAAGAGAAACCTTCAACGAGACCGAAATCCGAGTAGCTATGGAGGTCTTGGATGAAGGGCTACGCTATCCGGACAAAGGAGAATACCAAATGTTCTGTGCTATTGATGATTCAGGGTGCTTGGCTGGGTACATCTGTTTCGGTCCTATTCCGATGACCGATGGCTGTTACGATCTTTACTGGATTGTGGTGGACAAGAAGTTTTCAAGAAAAGGAGTAGGTGAGAAGCTCCTTGATGTCATGGAGGAGTTTCTCACCATGAGAGGGGCCAGGCACGTCTATGTGGATACTGAAACCACCCCGCCCTACGAGGCAGCCAGGTCCTTTTACAAAAAACACGGTTACCGAGAGGTGTGCATGCTGGATAATTTCTATCGGAAAGGTGCCAATAAGGTGATCTTTATGAAGGAGGTACAGCGGGTTGTTCATCCCAACGCCACATAGGGCCCCCCTGGAAGAGATATATAGAGCAATCGACCTGATGTTTCCCGAACATCTCGAAAAATGCCGAGCCTTTCTCAAACAGAAAAGTATCTCAGCTACCGGGGATGGCATCCGTGAGACTGCCAAATGGGTCAGGAGGGCTATTCAAGAGCTTGGTGGAGAAGTCACCTTCTGGGGGGATTCTTCATTCCCCATTGTTTTCGGACGCCTAAGCGGAAGTTCTCAAAAGACGCTCATCGTCTACGCTATGTATGATGTCCAGCCGGCAGAGGAAGATAAGTGGATGACTCCGCCATTTGCAGCCGAGATCCATAACCTACAAGGTTTGGGAGAGTGTGTGGTTGCAAGGGGTGCTGTCAATTCCAAAGGTGCTCTTTGCGGGCTGTTCAATGCGCTGGGCACGCTCAAGGCGATGGGTGACCTTCCCGTCAATCTCATTTTCACCATTGAAGGTGAGGAGGAGATCGGAAGCCCACAGTTTGAGACCTTTATTCGCACCCATCGGGAGGAGCTCAAGGGAGAAGGGGTGGTTGACTTCGATTTCTGTCAGGACTCAAAAGGTAAGGTCTCTATGCACCTGGGGCTGAAGGGAATTGTGTATATGGATGTGATTTGTCGAGGAGGTATGAAGGGCGGGCCAATGGACACCGCCCAGCATGGTTCCGTAAGTGCATGGATTGCTTCTCCGGTCTGGCGCTTGATTCATGCCCTATCATCGTTGACGGACAAGAAAGAGGATATCAGGATTCCTGGATTTTATGACAATGTCGCTTCGGTGAACCCACGAGACCTAAAACTCCTTAGAAAATTGGAAAAGACATTTGATGAAAAGGCATTTCTCAAAGAGATGAAGAGCCTGTGCTTTAAGTATGACAGGCAAGGCATTGATTTGCTTAAAAAAGGCCTGTATTCCCCCATCATCAATATCAATGGGTTTCATGCAGGCTACACAGGCTCGGGGACCAAGACGGTGCTCCCTAGAAAGGCCACGGCCAAGATAGATGTGCGGTTTGGGCCGGATATGGAGCCCGAAGAGGTCGTGGACAAGTTCAGGAAGTACTTCGTGGAGCAAGGATTTGACGATATCGAGATAAGGGTCAGAGACAGTTACACCTGGTCAAAGACAGAGGCTTCAGAAAACATTGCACAGACGATGGTGCAGGCCTATCGCCATCACGGCATAGAGCCGCAGGTTTGGCCTATGGCAACTTGGGCTGCTCCTTACTTTGTTTTCTCGAGAATACTCGGGCTGCCCGTTGTGTCGGGTGGCCTGGGGCATGGAGCAAGGCAACACGTAGCCAACGAGTACATGACTGTAAAAGGGTTAGCAGATTTCGAGAAGTTTGTGGCCACATTTCTCTACCTTATGGCGGACGAGGCTCAACCAATTCCTACCAACGCTTAGGAACAGCCCAGCAACGCGAAGATACCCCATCCTGAAGATGTACGGTCCGCGCGTGCATGCCGATACGGGCCCATGCGTCTCGGGCTGGCGATTCCAGGCATCACGATGGCTCAATGTCGTTTGAAGCGCCCTTCACACCCCCATGGGTGGGATCTGACTGGAAGGACTGGCATCTTTACATTAGCTTGTTAACCCCGCAGTCTCGCCATTCAGTGAGACGGTGCATGCACTTGCTGGTGCAGTGAGAGTGAGACGGTGATGAAAGACAAGATGATTACCTGCATTCAATGCGAAAACGAGTTTGTTTTTTCGATAGCCGAACAGCTCCGTTTTGCTGCCCGTGGTTTTGATAGACCAAAACGTTGCCCAGAATGTCGCAAGAAAAAGGACAAGGCGATTGAGGTGAATAACCGTGGGAAGGACAAAGGTAAGAAGAGGCGGATTCGGAGAGACGAGCCAACTGCTTATGAGTGAGCAGAAAAGGCTACCCCGTGGTATTCGATGCAACTATTCACAAATCCAAATTTCAAAAATTCATTCTATGACGGTATGCTAGCTCACACGTTCGCTACGCTCACAGGGGGCGTGTTTCTCACGGGTTTGGCACTGCACCTCGGAATGAATGAGGTCATGATTGGGCTTTTGGCTGCCACGCCTTTTCTAGTAACCGGGTTTCAGCTTCAAGTTTCGTATATTATCAGAAAGAAGGGAAGAAGAAAGACTATTGCTTACCTTGGGGCTGGTGGGGCCCGACTCCATGAGTTTGTTTGGTCGCTATTTTCGAACAGTGCATTTGTTGTGGCCTTATTTTTTAAAATAGAATGTCTCGTCGTGCGCTCAATTGAGGTGGTCGTTTCCGATGGGCATATTGGTGCATTGACGGGAATTATGACTCGCGCCTACTGTTCAAGTTCCTCGGGTTCTTCTTCATGATCTGAGGGAGGACTCTCTTCGTCCTCGGTAACCTCGTCTGTGGATTCATCTTTAGATTCTGCCCCGTCTGCAAATCCGTCAGATTCAACAGGTTCTGAAATACTGCTTAATTCTTCGTCCACGTCCTCGGATTCGCTCACATCTTCGGCTTCGATTTCTTCACCATCCCCGTTTGACGCTGCCTCCGTGGGCATGGCTTCGGGATTCCTTGCAAGTGGCCTCCTCGGGAAGTTTTTCTTTTGCTGACGCATCTGGGGTTTAAACTGTGGCCCCTCATAATCAGAGTTCCTTTCGACAGGCCAGACGCCTCCGTATCTTGTGCTTCCTTTAGATGACTGACGGAAGCCACCACTGCCTTCATCGATGAACGTGATAGCCACGGATTCGAGGCCCTTGTCGCTGGTGCGCCATTCAAGCGTGTAGTTCACACCCCGAAGAATGTCTCTGATGATTTGCTCGATAGTCTCGTTCTCATAGGATCTTGTGAGGCGCTTGTTCTCCGGGGGGGTGTTGGTAAGTACACGTACGCCGGTGACCTGCGATAACTGCTTCAACGCGTCTGCAACAGGAAGGTCATTGAAACGGAAAGACCACGAATCAGCGGCCGCTTCAGATGCGCGGGAGACACTAGGTGCAAGGACCGCAATACATATGAATAACAGGCCCATAAAAAAACCCGCGGTTTGTCTTTTGTGACACGCCTTCATTGAGGTCAAAGGGCCCAAGAAGGAGTTACCCTCCAGTGCATTCGACTTTTTTTTCATTCCGAACCTACCGCAGTCATTCTGGTATCAGGAAAAAACCAAAATCCTAAGGTAATTATTTCTGAAAAAGACTGGAAAGATTTCCCGGCTTTCTGTGCTTCCATGTCCCCCGATGAAATGCATCGCTTACGAGCAAAGGTAACGTAATCGTTGCTTCACCAAAGACCATCTGCTCGTGCATAAGATCAACCTTGCCCCATGAGCAAGCCTCTTTAAGTGTGGATCCTGAGAGACCTCCATCTCGCTCGTCAGCGACAGTGAGCTGAACTGCATACTTGTGCATAGGTTTTTTCTCTCCCAATATGTCAGCAGCAACCACGACATCCTGCGTAAAGTTCTTGGGCACCCCTCCACCAACTATAATAATGCCTGTATCTTTGGCTGCGATCTTAATCTCTGCTAGTTCACGAAAGTCGCGGACAGAGTCTATGGTTACATGACCGTTCTTTCTGTGCCATTGATGGTACACCAAGCCAAAACCTGCAGAGGAATCGGAAAATGCTGGCACAAAAATGGGAACGCCTCGTTTGTGAGCAGAGTAGATGACCGATCCTTCCGGTTTCAGCCCTTTATCCTCCAAATAGGCCGCCATACACTCAATAAATTGCCTAGAAGAATAAGGCCTTCCAGGCAACGTGTCGGCAATCTTAGCTATAGTCATGTCGCAGACTCTCAGATCCTTTTCGTCAATATACGTATCGTAGATTCGGTCAATAGAGAGTTCCTGCAGCACCCTGTCGTCGGCGAATGGACTCCCTTTGAAGTGTTTAAAACCAAGGGCTTCAAAAAAATCCTGATCCACGATGATGGCGCCTGTAGACACAATCACATCCACCATGTTGTTCTCTATCATGTCCACGACGACCTGCCTCAGACCAGCGCTGAACAGAGAGCCGGCAAGGGTCAGGATAATTCTGCAATCGCCGTCTTGTAACATCCGGTTGTACACATCAGCAGCTGAGGCCAGGTTTCTGGCCTGAAAGGCCATGGACCGGAAGCCATTCATGATAGGCCTTGCATCAAAAGATTTGATGTCGATCTGTTGGATCGGTTGAGTCAAGAGGTCTTTTTTATCCATTCATTTTCCTTTCTCTTTAGAAAAACCATGCTCAATATTCGGTATATTAGTTTTGCTGCCAGGAAATCTGGTGCTGAGTTGGCAGGGTTAGGCAACAGCTCAGTGACATCCGTGCCAACCACGTTTTTTTCTGTCACTACGTCATGTATGATATCCAACAGAGTGTACCAATCCAGTCCACCCGGTTCCGGGGTTCCTGTCGACGGCATAACAGAAGGGTCAAACACATCTAGATCAATGGTCATATACACGTGCTCCGAAAGTGCGTCCAAGATCCTGGTACCCGCGTTGGAGGCCTTTAGCACGTCATGAGCAAAGAACGTGCGTTTGGGATCCAATGTCTTGCGCTCGGAAGCGTCCATACTCCGAATCCCTACCTGCGCATAGGGACAGATTTCCCCGATTCTAGCCATGACGCAGGCGTGATTGTACTTGCTTCCTTTATATGCATCTCGGGTATCCGCATGCGCATCGAACTGCAAGACAGAAAGATTGGGGAAACGTTCTGCCATTGCGCGGACGAGGCCCACCGAGATGGTGTGTTCGCCACCAATTCCAACCACGTATTTTCCATCCCTTAGGAGGGAACTGGCACGTTCGGATGCAACCGTAATCATTGCTTCCGGATCGTCAGGACAAGAAACTGGATCCATGGTGACAACCCCGTGCTTAAACACCTCAAAGTCCGTTTCGATATCGTACAATTCAAGATTGGCCGAGGCGTCTAGCAAGGCCCTGGGACCGCGGTTCGAGCCTATCTTCCAGGTAGATGTGCGGTCGTAAGGCACAGGCAGAATCGCTATGGATGCTGTTTCATACTGACAATATTTTTCGGGCAAGGCGCCGAAAGCGCCCGTATATGCACCAGACTTCATGGGGGACCACCTATGATGCAAGGCGAATGGCAGCAGGAAAGGCTTTGCCACGGTGATGCATATGGACCGCCGGTGACTTGCATTCAAAGAATTGAACGATATATTCTTCGGCGTTCTTGACATCGAACGGTCTGCAAGAGAATAGATCCACAAATGCGAAACCTTTTCTCGGGTATGTGTGAAGCGAGATGTGGCTTTCAGCAATAATAGTCACCCCGGTAATGCCTTCGTCTTCAGGTATGACTCCCCTGTATCGAAATACGTACGGCTGAGTAATCTTAGTCATGCCTATCTTCTCAGGGAGTTCATTCAACAGCTTAAAGCAGGCATCCAGATCATCCAGGATTTCCGCGTTGCAGCCGGCCAGATCCAGCATTAAATGGGGGCCATAACTACGGGTCTGTCTTTCCATCTTCCATGCGTCCTCCTTCAGCAAAGTGGGCTCGATCCCAGATAATATGAGAACCTATCTCAAAAATAAGGTTCGGGTTCAGGACAAGGCGCGGAACGGTGCACAGTCCTGCCGTGGCAGGATGAGCATTTTGAGTCCTGCTCCACCGGGACAACGCTGCCATGGGCACTTAGATTCTTTTTGAGATCGGCTCTAGTCGCGCCAAATGTCTGTAAGTGCAGTAGTCAGTTCGCGTTGAGCGTCAGAGGAAATAGAATCAGATCCTCCCCACGACTTATGACACATCCTCTTTTAAGGCTTTGCTAGGCTGAAACTTTATGGCGTTCCGAGCCTTGATCGTAATCGTTTCCCCGGTTGCGGGATTTATCCCCTTTCGAGCTTTTCGATGGACCTTTGAAAAAGTCCCAAAGCCTGGCAAAGCCATTCTTGCATTGTTACCTTTCATGAGATCCCGAATTGCACCCAAAAGTGAGTCAAGTGCTTTACCTGCCTGGTTTTTTGTAATACCAGCACCAACTGCCATGTCCTCGGTCAGTTCTCTTTTTGTCATCGTATTTTCTCCTCCTGGTTTCATTAGATCTTAATAGATATTTACACAAAAGCCGCAGCTTCTTACACCCATCTACGGGTTCAGTCAACAGGTCTTAGCGAAACCTCTTGGGATCATGCGGCGGGGTTTCCTTTTGCATTTTTCTTCTCAGAAAAGGGGAAAGGAGATGCTCTATTCTCTTTCTATGGCCGAGAGGTGCGTACTTGAGCCCGTTTATGTCACCAATACAGTGCTTCGAACCGCAGAGGCACAGAAAAGCACAACCTTGGTCTATAAGGTCATATTCAGAGGTGTTGTAATCGAAAGTCAGCTCCTCGCCCCGCCTAATGTCTTTCAAGGCACGCAGGGTCAGATCCTCAAAATCGATATAACAATTGGGGTTGCAACTGTGATTTAGACACTCGTCATTCGCCCCATCAGATTCCAGGAAAAGGTCTTGATCAACTTGGAGGGCTGTATTGGGATTTCGTACTTCTTTTCCGGTGACCTGTTGCCCGGAAAATCTTAATATTTTTTCCCCCTGTGTTATATCTTTCTTTGTAACAACTCCTTGGCCTTTGCCCTGAATGTTCACAATGTAAAGAGGCTTCATTTGCAAATACACGGTACCTTCATCGTTGATGCGTTGTTTTGCCGTATCACTTTCATGCATGTTCCCGACGTGTGAAAAGGAGGGGGGAGGCAGTGTCCCCCCTCCGCGGGGCCTCAACCGGGGCTTTTTCTGATGTTTTTCCCGTAGACCCCGTTGAGCCTAACAATCTATCATGATTTCGTATTTGGTCACGGAGCAATAAAAATGGCTTGATGCCAAACACCTATTTTTTGAACTAACTAGTGATACACAACATGAGAACCCTGTCATTTTTGTCAGTTTTTCCCCTTAACCGCTCCTTAACGCATAGCTCTTCACTGTAATTATCCTGCTGCGATCCTTCCTTTCCTTTTCCACAAAGCCAACGACCTCTACCTCTTGTCGTAGTAATCTTAAAAGTTCTTGTCCCTTTGAATCCGGCTCAATCACATATTCGTTCTCACCTGGCGTTGAAATAGCAACCGCAAGGGCGTTTCCCTCCTCATCCCAGTCGGCAGGAACGAGAATGCCCCTGATGGTCGTGAATCTGCGGTGTGGGCTGCTCTTCCTTACCTCCTCCTTGGCGCCATGCGTCTTCACTTTTTTGGTCTTCCGTTTTGTCACGTGTTGGTTTCCGCTCAATATTCCGATCGCCAAAAACTCACCAGCAGCACCTGGATATCCACATTGCACCGACAGATAAGCAGTATCTGTGCCACGGCTATAACCCGTTAATATTTAAAAAATTGTTAGCGCAAACCCGGAGCGGCCGTCGGAACCATTTGTTCCGATCCTCATGTACAAAGTGTGTTTCCTGTCCCATGTGGACCCTCTTGATGCGTTTCAATAAGTTGAAATAATGAGACATTTTTTTCATCAGAACTGTGAATTCTGGTATTTCTGAGAACTGGAACTCTCGGTTCTTTTTTTGTTGAACATTGTCTCCTTCTATTCCAAAATGGATGTCACCGGTTCAGCAGTTTTCAGACATGGCAAAACAATAAGATGGTTTAGTAAACGACCCACCGCATACCAGGCGGCTTTGTTACGCGGCCGAAGGCCGTGAAAGAAAGAGGAACTTCGGTTCCCACGTTTCAGGTTGGAACTCCGCGCGAAGCACGGGGTTTGTCTTCGAACAATGAACCTGATGCCAAAGTAGAGGGACACATGAAATCGATTCTAGTCTGTTCAAAGAATCGGCAAGGATATGAGGTGATTCGGACGAGCATGGGCCCCGAATTCAGCGTAGAGGCGGCCTCCAGCAAGGATACCTGTTTGGAGAAGTTTCGGAAAAAACGGTATGAGTTCTTGTTTATCGATGTGGAGCTTGTTCGGGAGTCAGGGTCTCAGAGCAACTACAAGACTGCGCTGCAACCATTTTGGCAGACCTATCCGAGCATTCATATCGTAGTGATGTCATCTCAAGAAATGAGCAGAGAAGCAGTCAGGGCTGTTAAGGCTGGGGCGAGCGATTACCTCACCTATCCGATCAGCCGTGAAGAGGTGCAATTGGTCACCGAGGACCTGTATGAGTCCGAGATTATGGAGTCTGAGCTGGACTATCTTCGGGACAGATTCTGGCAGGACGATTCACTCGACATTGTGCGAACGACGAGTCCCTTGATGCAAGGAGTGTTTCAGAAAGTCCGCTCTGTTGCTCCAACCAAGAGTACGGTGCTGCTTATCGGGGAAACGGGAACCGGCAAGGGGTTATTGGCTCAACTGATTCATCGGCACAGCAATCGAAAGGACGGCCCGTTTATCAGCGTTCATTGCGGCGCTATTCCGGATACTCTATTGGAAAGTGAACTGTTTGGGCACGAGAAGGGGGCATTCACGGGGGCCTCTCGGAGAAAGCTGGGAAAGTTTGAGATCGCCCAAAGTGGGACAATTTTTTTGGATGAGGTTGGCACCATCTCGTCCTCTGCCCAGATCAAGCTCCTGGAGATATTGCAGGACGGGACTTTTCATCGGGTTGGCGGAGAAACAACCATCCAAGCAAATGTGCGCGTCATTGCCGCTACCAATACAGATTTGCAGAAAATGTGCTATGAAGGGAGTTTTAGAAGGGATCTCTATTATCGGCTCAACGTGTTTCCGATTGAGATACCGCCACTGAGAGAACGAGCAAGCGATATTCCACATATTATTGAAGTCATCCTTAAAAAGTTGAGCAAGTCTCACCTGAAAAACATTCATGACATTCATCCGGACGTGGCAGAAGCTTTCAAATTATACTCTTGGCCAGGCAACATCCGAGAACTTGAGAACCTTATGGAGCGTGCTTACATATTGGAGACGTCTTCGGTGTTGACGGATCAAGGGTTTCCCAATGAGCTCTTCGCAGACGGAAATTTGCAGTTACAACTCAAGCCCGACATCTCGATGACCCTTGCTGAGGCCCGGCGCAAAGGGCTGGAAGAATTCGAAAAGGGTTATCTGGAAAAGCTGTTAACCCATAACAGAGGTAGAATAAATGACTCTGCTAAGGCTGCAGGCGTCAGCACGCGTCAGTTACACAAATTGTTGACCAAGTACGGCATAAAGAAGGAAACCTACAAAACACCACCTGCCTGAACGAAGCATATCAGCACTTTGGGTTCCGATCGTTGAGAAAGACCGGAACCCTGAGATCCTCTTTCTGTATTCCATATTATTTCAATTTGTTAAGGGTTCTAAAAAGCTTGCGCCTAGGCCTTCACCATGGAAACCCATGCATTTGTCGGAACTTGCAGTTCCGATGGTGTGGGGAACAGCCATATCAAATCCTTTTATAATCAATTGGTTAGGTATTAGGCATATGCCTTGCTATGGATTATAGGACTATGAGCCCGTTGTCCTAAAGATAGACAAAGGAGTGAAGGACTGAGATGAACAGAAAAAGAGGCAAGAAACGGACAATTACCGGCGTTGTTATTCCAGACGACTGGGATAAACACGACAACGTGATCCGTGTGGCTATAAAGACCTCAGATTATGAAGAGTATATTGTTGAATACAACAGACAAGGCAAACAGCTGTTATCCATGATTGATCGCACAGTGCGTGTCAGAGGGGCGGTAAGGGAGCGTCTAAATGGCGACCTGACTGTCAGTGTAGATGACTACAAAGTAATTGAGGGCGCAGATGGAGACTGACATGTCACGGAAAACTATGCTGACTGAAGAGAAAAGAAAATATTTCAAAAACGTCCTCACTCAAGCGTTGGATGCGGTTTTGTCAGAAACGAAAAAGGATACCCTGAGCATTGCTTACTTAAGAGATGAGTCCGGCGACTTCACGGATCGCGCTTCTCTTGACATCGATAATACCCTCAATCTCCGGATCAGAGAACGGGAAGGCAGATTAATCCATAAGATCAAGGATGCTTTAATCCGTCTTGAGCGTGGAACATTTGGCATCTGTGAAGAATGTGGTTCAGAAATTCCAGAGAAGAGGCTGCTAGTGCGCCCTATTGCCAGGTTATGCATCAGATGCAAGGAAAAGGAAGAAATAGCAGAAGAAATGGATGCGCGGTGGTCCGCCTAAAAAACACAACAGCAGTTTGATTTGAGTTATTTGTCTGCAGTTTTCTCAATGTGCCAATTATCTCCCTCCTGTTAATCGGTGAGCTAATGGGATCAATCCGTCTATTTCTGGCCATCGCCGTTTTGATGTCACATGCGGACGTATGCGACATCAACATGGTACCCGGACATGTTGCAGTTCAGGCTTTCTTCGTTATATCTGGCTTCTACATGGCGTTGACTCTGAATGAAAAATACAGTGAACGTGGCGTTTTGTTATATTACTCATATAGGTTCTTACGCTTGTTTCCAATATATTTGATTGTCCTGATCGTGTCATTTGTCGCACTGTGGTTTAGTGACATAGGCATATTTACCCGAGCTGATAAGTTCAAAGCGACCTTTACTCAGAGTATATTCGTGAGTTTAGTATACTTATGGACTAACATCGCTGTGTTCGGGCAAGAAATACTGTTCCTGCTGGGAATAGCCCCTGAAAACCATTCCTTTTACTGGGCACTGGGTGATATGGCTTCCGTGAAAGCCTGGCACCAGACATTGGTTCCACAAGCCTGGTCTCTTTCCATGGAATGTTATTTCTACTTGATAGCGCCTTTCATTCTATGTCGCAGCGTGTATTGGCTTTCTTTGGTTTTCATGCTCAGCCTTGCATTGCGCCTTTTTATTATCTCAGCAGGCCCGGAATACGACCTGCTTGCCAGAAGATGCTTTCCGGCTGAATTGTGTCTGTTTCTATTAGGAGCCTTCAGCTATTCCATTTTCACAAAGGTCAGGGACTCTAGAAGCAAGTATTCCCTGGGGTTAACTTCTTGGGCAGCACTGCTGGTTGTGCTGACATGTTACAATAAAATAGAAAAAGAGTATGCATTCGCTATACTGGCCTTTACAACGTTTATCACCATTCCTTTTGTGTTTAACCTGACAAAGAATAAGAAAGTGGACCGGTTCCTGGGCAATATATCCTACCCGATTTATATGGTTCACTTCTTAATCATTGCACTGCTTCGAGAATATCTCGAAGAGTACTCTCTTTCGTTCCTGCTAATGCTCGTTCTGTCTGTATCCGTAATGCTCTATTGCATAGTGGACGCCCCCATCAATCGCTGGAGGCAGAGACGCATTTCGGGACCTGTTATCGAGTGCAAGGTTATTCCTAAAAAGGCTGTTGCTCAAACCGCTGTCATGAAGATGTTGTTCGGGTTGCGCAAGTTTGTTGCTGCCAGAGGGAATCCTTTTTGATGTCAGGTCACTGATATGGCCTGACAGGCTCCTCAACGAGACTCAGAAATACTCATTGATATCAAAATCAAAAGGGGGCAAAAAAATGACTGTAAGAACTCTTATCATGTCTGCAGTAGTGATCATTCCTGTGTTTGGTTTTAATATCTCATGTGAAAAGAAACAGCCTATCACCGCAGAAGCCACAATGGAACCCTCTGTTCAGGACTCGGTGGGAGAACCGCCCTCTGACTCGGGAAGTCTGCAGGGTGAGGGAGAAGATTCGGGCGAAGGTGAGGATATGGGCTACGAATCCGAGAAAGACGAAGGCCAACATAAGGGCCCAGGTTTCGAGCCGCAGCAAGAAGATGCCGTTGAAAGTTATGAACCCGAGGAAGAAGGTGAAGACGAGGACGCGGTCTACGGGTCGGATGTGGATGAGCAAGCATGAAGTGGAAGTATGGCCGAATAGGTGTGCTATCATTCTTCTGAACGTACGAACCCGCCTACCAAATTTTTTGACTCGGTGAGATGGAGTTTTTGCTTTGAATGAGCAAAGGAGAATTGAAGTTGTGCCTATGGAGGCCTCAAAGAAGAACTGTGTGTTCCGATATACTGTAAAGTGGAACCTAGGGTTCTCATTACCTTATCTCTTTTTATTTTGATTGGTTAGGCTGACTTGCCTGGTTCAGGCCCCATTCGGGGGGCGTGACCATGTCTCATAATCGGAACTAAAAATTCCGATGCCCCACTGTTGCAATCATACAATGCTGTTTAATATCAGAAGGTTACCTCTATGGCACAACTATTGCCATTACGGCAATCAAACAATGAGATGGACGGGCGTCCTCCGAGGAGGACATCTTCGAGCATCATACAAATTCATGATACGCATGCAACAGCTTCAACAACAAACCCTGCTTCCGATCAAGAGACTTCGGATTTAAGATTACAAGAAATTATCTCTGAAATATTCAAATCCAAGATAATGCCATATTATGTCTGAAAATTAGAGTCCGAGAAACTTACAGTATCCAACTCATATCTCTATGTTTGACCCCACAATGCTTGCCTGTCAAGGGCTGGTTCCAGCCTGAATTTTGGATCAGACCGCCTTCGTTTTCTGTCATGCTACCCCACCGTTTGACGAAACTTATCATATGGGTTAGAAATCTTTGATAGA
>JBFEUB010000026.1:0-24080 GCA_041547605.1 Desulfobacteria bacterium | reverse complement strand
GGGATCTTGCCCACGCTCTTTACCTCACCGTCAATGACCACGGCCGGCGTTCCGAACACCCCGTACTTGGAGATCTCCACGATATCGGTCACCTTTTCAATGTCGGCATCCACGCCTGCCTCGGCAACCGCTTCCTTGACATTCTTGGCTGTCAGTTCACACCTTGCACAACCTGGGCCTAATACCTTGATTTCCATACTCACGCCTCCTTCATTCTGGGAACTTCATCTATGATGCGCACTAAGTAGACGCACTCATATCCTTGCGCTTCTTTATAATGCGGGTTATCACGGGCGGGTTATCCGCCGACCGCCGTTTGTAGCTCACCGCAGCAATGATGTTTGTCAGCAAAAGAACTGCTGCCCCCACGATGACCGAAACGGTTGGATGAACCCCGAATCTCTGGTATACGGCCACGCCGGCTATGATTCCCAACAGCAGTCCTGCCCCGGGTATCCCCAAGAGTGTGGCAGCATTCTTTTTCAAAGTAGCCGGGCTTTGACTGACCGAAACCCAATCGCCCACTTGTGCCCCTGCCCTGTTCCATGCTTCAACGACCACCGTGGAGCCGTCGGTCGGAGCATGGCAGACCCGCTCGCTCATCTCGGGAGCATTGGGAATTCCAGGGATACCCGGCCGAATGATCACATCCGCTCTATCATTTCCTTTAAGGCTCGCTACAAAACCTGTATGCTTTGGCATCTTATCTTTTCCCTCTTTGCGTGCTCAGCGCCTCTGCAATGAACTTTGTTCGCTATAACGCAAGTTTCGCACCCCCCGATGCGGCTCCTTGCCTATTTGCCAAGACGCTTCTACACAAAACAGTGGGAATTGGCAGATAAGGACTTCCGCTGAAAGGAGGCCTACAGCCATTTGAAGCAACCATGTATACAAAGCTACTTAAGGCATTGTAGGCCGCAGTGAAGCGGATCTCCTTATCTGCCACCGCCCGGTTCCTATCTGAGGCGTCACCAATTAGACGGGATTGCTCACCTCTTTTTGTCACTTCAACCACTCAACAATCTTGTCTCTAGGCGGCACACTGCCGACACACTTGACCCTTCCGTTGATAATCAGGGCCGGGGTCCCCATCACGCCGTATTTCCCAATCTCCTTGATATCCCTTACATGTTCTAAGTCAGCCGACAAATCCATCTCGGCCAATACCTCCATGAGCACTTTTTCCAGCTCGTCGCACCGATCACACCCCGGCCCCAAGACCTTGATCTCCAATCCTTCTGAGGCATGTTCCTCATATGGCCTCCCAAGAAACTTGTTGAATTCCCTCATCAGGGCTTTGCCATAGTATCCCTCGGCTGGGGCGGGAATGTAATTTTTCTCGGAGATTCTCTTTAGGAGCTCGGTCTCAACCTCTGCATCGGGTCTGTCTGCATATTCTTCGCCCATTTCTTGCATGACACGCCTCAGGCCGATAATGCCTATGGACTGCTTGTTGACTCTAATCCGCGTTACATCGCCCTGGGACATCGCTTTTCTCTCTTAACCCGCTATCCAGCCATAGCCCATCCCGGCAATAGTGGACAGGATTACGATAATGATACAAAAGGTAGCCGTCTTTTTAACGCCCATGACCCCTCCGATGACCAGCATGTTGGGGAGCGAAAGGGCCGGTCCTGCCAGAAGCAGGGACAAAGCAGGTCCTTTACCCATGCCTGCGCCGATCAGACCCTGGAGAATCGGTACTTCGGTCAGGGTAGCGAAATACATCAGAGCTCCGGAGACTGAAGCAAACAGATTCGCCCACAGAGAATTTCCTCCTACAAGGCTCTGGATATAGTGTTCGGGAATCAGGGCAGGATGGCCCGGTCGGCCCAGCATGAAACCGGCCACCAGGACCCCGGCACCCAGAAGGGGAAAAATCTGTTTCATAAATCCCCACGTCGATTGCACCCAGGTGACACACTCGTCTTTCGTGAACCATGATTTGAGCATGACTCCCAGCACAATGAGCAGGGCAATCGTGATATACCACTTGGCAGCGAAGACGGCCGGCCATAGCCCGGTTGATCCTTCCGCGGGTTTGGCAAAGGCGGCAAAGACAAGGACAAGGACCATGGTCAGCATGTATAGGCCATCCTGGAGCAGCCCCCGTTTCCCCGCTTCTTCATCCGGGAGATGGATCTCTCCGCCGGTGCGGGCGGCATCCTCCTTGCGGAAGATAAAGGCCATGAGCAGGCCGGTGATAACGGCAAATGCAACAGCACCGGCGGCCCTTGCCAACCCTAGTTGCCATCCAAGAATCCTGGCCGTCAACACGATGGCCAAAACGTTGATGCCGGGTCCGGAATAAAGGAAGGCTGTTGCAGGACCAATGCCGGCTCCCCGGGTATAAATCCCTGCAAACAGCGGCAGCACTGTGCAGGAACACACCGCCAGGACAGATCCGGACACAGAGGCGACAGAATATGAGAGAATCTTTTTCGCAGTGGCCCCAAAGTACTTGAGGACCGCAGCCTGGGAAACAAAGACTGCAATAGCCCCTGCAATGAAAAAAGCCGGGATCAGGCATGTTAGAACATGCTCGTGGGCGTATTCCCGAAGCATCATAAACGCTTCAAGCCCGGATTGCCGGATCAATGGATGATTCCAGGGCACATAGTAACAGGCTAAAAAAATCAATATGATCAGTAGAAGCTTGTTTCGTTCTTTCATCAGGATGTGTTTTTGTTCAGACGCTACGGTCTGAGATCTTTTTGAAGGCAATAGCTAAATGACCATTTGGCTATATGATCGCCAAAAAAATTATTTCTTGCAGATATCTTCGCGATGAATACGCGGGAGTTCTTTCAGGATTTCGGCCACCCTTGAATCATCTTCCAGCCAGTGTCTTAGATTCCCTAAAAGGGCAGCCACATACGGACTGCTACTCCCGTCCGCCAGTTGATAGTTCACCCACATGCCCTCTTTTCGTGATGCGACCAGACCAGCAGCTTCCAGCACTTTCAGGTGCTTGGACACTGTGGGCTGGGCTATCTTCAGTAGGGCCTGAATCTCACACACGCACATATCTTTGCGTTGCAGCATCTTAATGATCGCAATGCGATTCGGATCGGAAAGGGCCTTCATGACCCGAACAAAATCTCTCATTTGCCCTACCCCACTATATAGCTGATTGGCAATATAGAACGACATGCCATATGTGTCAAGCAGATAATGATATGGGTGAAAAAATCGCTTGACAGGCTCATGAGGCTGTTTTATACTTCGATGTATGTCGAACTCTCGTGATAAAGAAATCGAACAATATGCAGACGTATTCAAGGCGCTGTCAAACCCCAACCGCCTGCGCATATTCTTGCGTCTCGTATCCTGTTGCGCCCCTGGAACGGTGCACACGGTGGAAGATGGCAAGGCATGTGTCGGAGACATCGCGCAGGACTTGAAGATCTCACCGTCCACGGTCTCGCACCACATAAAGGAACTTTATCGGGCCGGCCTCATCCGGATGAAGAGACGGGGCCAGTATGTAGATTGCTGGATTGATCCGACGGTCCTTCGTAATGTAGCAGACTTTTTTTCCGCAGGCCCAGCGTCTTTTGACGCGTCTTCTAATATCGAAATATCCGAAAAAGGTAAGTGAAGCCCCCCTTTTGGGAGAGGCTACACGGATTGATGCATAACGACATGTTTGATCTCATGTTAGGTGAAGATGTGCATAAGGTATTAAGGGTGAAATATCCGTGATGAGCTACTTTGTATTTGCCATAGCAGGGCTGGTGGCAGTCGTGGTCCTTATTGTGGCCTTTTCCTGGGTGTGGGCAAGACACTTCTGCAAACCAAAACGGCAGGTATCGGACGAAACACCGGCTGACGCGAACCTGCCCTGTGAAACGGTGACATTTACCAGCGGCGGCGTCATGCTCAATGGTTGGTTGATCCCAGCCGAAACCAATCCGGCCGTTCGGCCGACCATCATTCTGTGTCACGGCTGGTCGCACAATGCCGGGAGGATGTTATTCACAGCCCGAATGCTGCATGAGGCAGGTTTTGGGGTGTTCATGTATGATGCCAGGGGACATGGCACGAGCGAAAGCGACGGACCCATTACAGGCCTTAAGTTCGCCCAGGACCTTATTGCAGCCATTGAATACCTTGAGGGGAGGCCTGATGCCAATGGAACGCGCTTTGGTGTTGTGGGCCACTCAATGGGCGGGCTGGGTGCCATAGTTGCCGCTTCCAGGGAACCAAGAATTCGGGCGTTGGTCAGTATTTCAGCCTTTGCCGACCCTGTGCAGATCACGGGACAGGTCATGGATCATATGCACATCCCCCGCTGGCCCTTTCTTTGGCTCTGCTGTCGCATCATGGAACGCTGGCTTAAAACGTCGATCACTGAGGTCGCACCCAAGAACCCAATCAGCCGAGTGAGCGCACCGATGTTTCTTATCCACGGGGGTTCTGACGACCTCGTTTCGCCGTCGAACATGGAAGTCCTGCGGGCAGGGGCTCCTCAAGAGAATACACAGAGCTGGTTGGTTCCCAATGGCGGGCATTCTAATGTCATCACCAATCCAGACTGTGTTGCGCGCGTTGTCGCATTTCTGAAAAAGGCCCTGGAGAGCGAGGCAGCGGAAACATGAGAGTGGATTCCGTTATTCCCGGCGTTTTTCAGGGGCGAACTTGACAATGAACGCTATTAGCAACATTTTAAAATAGGTCGACTGTAAGGAGCAGATTTTCATGAAGGAAACGAACAATCTTCCCGGCGGGCTTGTCAGGTCGAACAGCACGTGCTGACCCAGGAAAGGAAAGGCTCAGGTGGGCCTGTCCATTCTGGATCAGCCCTTTGTTGTGGGCTACTTGCAGACACCCGCCGGTGAGGTGCCCCGGGTTTCTTCCAGCCTGACCTGGGCTGACCATTGGGGTACGATCAAGGCACGCTGGGGAGTGGGCCGAATGCATTACACGGTCGAACCCGGCCTTTATGCCCTGGGAAGTCCCGATGCCCAGGCGCCGGTCCTGGTCACGGCCAATTACAAGATGAGTTTCAACCGGTTGCGCGAAGCCCTGCCGGGCCGTCATGCCTGGGTCCTGGTCTTGGACACAAAAGGTATAAATGTTTGGTGTGCTGCAGGAAAAGGCACTTTCGGAACCGAAGAACTCGTTCACCGCATTGCTGCCAGCAGGCTCTCCCGGGTAGTCGCTCACAGAAAACTGATCCTGCCCCAGTTGGCGGGCCCGGGTGTTGCAGCGCATCAAGTGCCGAAGCTCTCCGGCTTCAAGGTCATCTATGGGCCGATCCGGTCTAAAGATCTCCCTGTGTTTATGGACAGGGGATTCAAGCCAACGCCCGAGATGCGGCTCAAGACATTTACCACCTGGGAAAGAACCGTATTGATCCCGGTAGAGTTGGTCGAAGCCTTCAAATGGGGACTGATCATACTTCCGGTCTTCTTCCTTCTGGGAGGGTTAGGTGGCCCGGGCAGATTTTGGGACAATGCGTATCATTATGGTCTTTTTGCTGTATTCGCCTTTCTGCTTGCGCTGGCCGCCGGTGCAGTTTTTACGCCTCTCTTGCTGCCCTGGCTGCCGGGCCGAGCTTTTTCCCTGAAGGGCCTGTGTATGGGGGTGATCGCGGCAGGCATCCTTGCCGTCTTTCGGGCAGAAGTCCTGGGTGCCTGGCCAGGTCGGGTTGAAATCTTGGCGTGGTTTTTCTTGGTCCCGGCTGTGGCTGCGTATCTGGGAATGAATTTTACGGGCGCCTCGACTTACACGTCTCTATCAGGGGTCAAAAAAGAGATGAAATGGGCGGTTCCACTGGAGATTGGAAGTGGCGTGGTCGGCTTATCCCTCTGGCTTGGATCACGCTTCATGGCGTAGGAACCTATTTATTTAGCCACGGACTCGACTCACGCCAAAAAAATGTCTGTGTCGGTCTGTTTGTGTGGCTAATAAGAAGGCTTTTAAGAAATCAAGATGAAACAACTGATTTATCTACCAAATGTGGTCACGCTGCAGCTTGACAAAGAAAAATGCACGGGATGCGGCATGTGCCTCCTTGTTTGCCCGCATGCTGTCTTAGGTATAGATAACGGCCATGCCCAGATTGAAAACCGCGACGCCTGCATGGAGTGCGGGGCCTGTGCCCGCAACTGCCCGACCGAGGCCGTAACCGTGCAGGCCGGCGTGGGGTGTGCTGCTGCCGTCATCAATACAGCCTTGGGCCGCGATCCGTCCTCCTGCTGCTGCGTGATCGAGTCGGAAGACTCTTCATGTACCACGCGTGCGAGTGAGAGAAATCTGCCAGGAGCCTGATTATGCCTATTGCCAGTAACCTCCAGCAACCTCTAAACATCGAGATCACCTACTGTGTGGAATGAAACTATCTAGGAAGGGCCTCCAGGCTGGCGGCGGCTATAGAGAACAACTTGGGCGTTGCTGCGAAACTCACAGGGGGGCATAATGCCATCTTCGAGGTGGCCATAAACGGCAGCGTAGTTTACACGAACAACAAACAGTGTGGTCATTTCCCCACACACGAGCAGATCCTTGAAGCGGTTCAAAACTACATGGCATAATTCGAAATACCCCAACCTTCCTTCCTATTGTCTCATCACATCTCGTTGTCATTTTGTAAAAAAACGGGGTCAGACTTGCTCATTTGATAAAGCTCGGTGGAAGTTCAGGGACATCCTACAGGAGCCCTGTCAATAAAAACTGGGGTTAGGGCATTTGAAGACAGTGACCTCTGGAGACGTTCCTGAAGTTGGAATTTTAGGGATGCTTATAAGATTATAAGTTTCCTTGATGAAAAGGGGGACGGGCATAAAAATATAGATAGGAATGAGCTCGTGTTATTTGTTTAATTCTGAAGCCTTTTTTGACGGGACCTTATGATTTGCACATGCTACATTCATTTTCTAACAAGTTATGATTGTGGCAAGGAGGCTTGGAAGATTCTCGGCTCAAAAGTTCCGAGATTATGCGAAGAGGTCTTGAATCGAAGGCATTTCCAATGGTTCACAATATATGGTATTATTATAAAATTGAGCGGGGCGGGTTGAAAGTTCATAGCGGATTGCGGTATAAGCTCCTGTGGTAACAATAGAACAACTCGGAACACAGCCAGAGGGGGAGAAGAACCCTTATGGAAGCTGGGAAGGCTCATAAGCGGTATCAGTGATACCGGTGCATAGGGGCCTTTTTTGTTTTTTGTGCGATGGGGGTGCGTTCCAATGGCCAGAAAACCAACCTATGAAGAACTGGAACAAAGGGTTCAGGAGTTGGTGCAGGAAGCCTCTGAACGGAAGAAGGCAAAGGGGAGGCTTCAGGAGACTGAGGGACAAGCACAGCTCGGCGTGAATAATCGGCAACATGTGATATTTCAAATCGACAAGACCTTGAAGGTTCTCTGGGCAAACAAAGTGGCATGTGAGGTGAACCCAGACGCAGTTGGTGAACTTTGTTACAAAGCCTTTGCAGGCCGGGACAAACCTTGTGATAATTGTGATAGCATGGCCGATATGGATAGAGAACGGTTCGCAATGTGTACCATGTATCGTCCCGCAGTATCAGATATTCAAGGTGAAGGCTACTGGGAGAAGACTTCTGTACCGCTGAGCAAGGTTCAAGAAAAAGTGATCGGCGCTACTGGGATATCCACTGATGTGACCGAAGGCAAGCTGGCTGAGGAGAAACTTCGTCAGTCAGAGCAAGAGCTGAGGATCAGGAACCGGATTGCAGAAATCTTCCTCACCGTCCGCGACGAGGAAATGTATGGGGAGGTGTTGGAGGTGCTTCTTGAGGCCTTTGACAGCAGGTATGGGATATTTGGGTACGTAGACGAGCACGGAACACTAGTCATTCCCTCTTTGACCAGAGACATCTGGGAAAAGTGCCAGGTCCCTGAAAAGACAATACTATATCCTCCCGAGACATGGGGTGGCATTTGGGGCCAGTCGCTAATAGAGAAAAGAAGCCTTTATGCGAATGAAGGCTTGCAGGTGCCAGAGGGACACGTTCCTATAATGAGGGTTTTAGTTGTGCCCATTAATTATGGTGGAGAGATAATCGGAGTTTTAGAACTGGCCAACAAAGCGAGTGATTATGACGACGAGGACCGGGAATTCTTGGAAACCATCGCTGGCCACATAGCACCTATTCTAGATGCGAGACTGCAGAGGGATAGACAGGAAGCAAAGCGCAAGTTGGCGGAGGAAGCGCTTCGCAAAGCTCGAGATGAACTGGAACTAAGGGTAAGGGAGCGCACCGCAGAACTGATAAAAACTAATGAACTACTTCAGCAGGAGATCACACAGCGCAAGCTGGCGGAGGAGCCATTGAGAGGAAGCCAGAAGCGTTACAAAGAGCTGTGGGATGGTGCGCCCGCTGCCTATCATACGCTGGATACGACAGGGATTATCAGGCAGGTGAATCAGACTGAAATGAATATGCTTGGATATTCAAAAGAAGAAATGATAGGCAAACCTATCTTCGACTTTATACTTCCGGAACAACGAAAGGAAGCAGAAGAAAGGTTTCGGCTTAAACTTAAAGGTGAACAAATCCCTAAGCATGATAACAGAATATATATCAAGAAAGATGGCTCCAAGATACATGTTTCCATTGATGATGTGCTGGAATACGACAACCACGGAAAGGTCATAGGTGTCCGAACAACCATGGTTAACATAACTGAGCTCAAGCGCTCAGAAGAAGCACTGCGGAAATCAGAGACGGGGCTCCGGCATCTGTCCTCCCGGCTCCTCGAAGTCCAGGAAAACGAAAGAAAAAGGATCGCAGGGGAGCTTCATGATAGTATCGGACAATGCCTGACAGCCATCAAGTTTGGGTTGGAAAATGTCCTCAATCGAGTTTCGGGAGACGCGGTTAAGGAGAGTGTTGAATTATTGCAAGCCCTCATCCCAGTGGTTCAACAGGCCAGTCAAGAGGTGCGACAAATTCACACAGACTTGCGGCCTTCCCTTATAGATGATCTGGGAATAATTGCCACCATTGCATGGTTTTGCCGGGAATTTGAACAGCTCTATTCGGGTATTCGAGTAGAAAAACAGATCAACATAAAAGAAGAAGAAATCCCTGAGTCCTTGAAAATTATTATATTCAGAACCTTGCAGGAAGCCCTTAACAATGTTGGGAAACACGGAAAGGCAGGTCTCGTAAGCGTTGTCTTGGAAGGAACAAGCAGCAAGATAGAATTGGTCATAGAAGACAACGGCCAAGGATTCGATGTGAAACGTGTGAAATCTGTCAAGGGAGCCGCAAGAAGATTTGGCCTTACCAATATGGAAGAACGAATTGAACTTTCAGGCGGAACTTTTGCCATTGAGTCCACCCCAGGGAGAGGAACCACTGTCCGAGCATGGTGGTAAAGTTAAGCAATACACGATGCCGCTTTGTTGTGTGAAGACTAGCAAGACGAGGGACGTCCGCACATAAAAGAGTGGGGTCAGGTCTTGACATAGGACATTTAGGACGTGAACTTTGGAGACTTCTCTTGAAGGACGGGGTGTCTCTGAAATTCATGAACCTTCATTCAGGAGGTTGCCTCATGGAGACACACCTGAAAATGTGCTGGTCCGGCTCTCACTGGAACATTGTTCTGGTGGGAGGATAGTGGCTTTGATTTTGAGTGTAACGCTTGTGGTCTGGCAGCATATGTCATAGCTGGAAAAAGGAGGGTGTTTCTATGCCAACTTATATTGGATTATATCATTGACAAACCAGGGAATCAAAAACATAAAGGACGCACCTCTTCGTATCAAAGAAGGTATTGAAAGTGATGAAGCCATGGGATGCAAGGTAATAGGTTTCTACGCAGTCATGGGGGAATATGACTACGTGACTATCGGTGAGTTTCCCAGCGATGAAGCTGCCATGGCCTTTGCTATGGCGCTTGGTTCACAAGGAAACGTCAGAACCAAAACGCTTAAAGCGTTCACGAATGAAGAGTTTGCAGGGATTGTTAAAAAGCTGCCTTAGCTTTATTGCTGAGGCAGAGAATGGTCTCGACCAGAAATGTGGTGAATAGGGGACGTCCATTGCCCGGTGAAGATTGGGGGACGTCCCCATTTTTGCCCATGAGATACTATGTTCTTCCTCATCCTATTTACCATAGCCTTGTCTTCCGGCTGCATGAACAGTTACAATGCTAATGTTGACCCAAGGAACAAATTGTTATGACAAGAAGTGCTATTCGAGAAATTGTTTATCATTTCGGAGATGCTCCTATCCCCCCTGAGTATCATAGGATTTGTGCGATCACGGTAACACCTGACACGGTAAAAATTGTCGTGGATAGCTATGGAGATATACTGGTAGAGAAAGTACGAGAGATCACAAAAGATCAATTCGAGCATGTTGTACGTTCATTAGATAGAAATGGAATTACAAAGTCTATGTTGAAAGAAAAACAGGACGAAGATTGTGTGGGGGGAACCCACAAAACAGTTGCGTATTCATGTGGAGAGAGCAAGATGTTCTCTGGAACAGTGTATCATTGTGGGGGTAAAGACTCTGAGGATTTACAAGGTGATGTGAAAAGCTTCGCGGATGATCTTAGGACATTGGTGCCGGATTTAGAGGAACTGTTGAAGTAATAAAAAGGGGGACGGGCCCAAAAATATAAATCAGCTCGTGAGCAAGCAAACCCAATCTGCCGTATTCGATGGCTATCCTGCCGAAGCCTACACGCTTTCATCATTATGCCTGGGGCTAAAATGACTGCTCCCACCCATCATACCCACCCAATAGCCCCTGTAAAGGGTTCTTCTTCTGCCGAGAGCATTCCAGATAAGAGCAGAGCCATCATGTGTGTGGCGGTTCTCCTACTGTGGCTCCTCGTTGTCATTGCGATAAGTGCAAAACACGAACTCTGGAGAGATGAAGTAAGAGCGCTTTCGATTGCCATGGGACCCAATTGGTTCTGGGAAATACCCGCAGCCCTTAAGAATGAAGGTCATCCTGTTCTCTGGTATATGATTCTAAGGGTGGGATTCTCACTGTTCCATACACCTGTGATACTAAAAGTTATCAGCATTTGTATAGCTTTCGGAGCGGCTGTTGTTTTCTTCCGATATGCGCCTTTTCCTGTTTGGCAGAAAACTCTCTTCCTTTGGGGGATGCTTCCTCTATATTACTATTCGGTTATGGCGCGAAGCTATGGCCTCAGCATGTTCCTATGCTTCCTATTTTCTTCTTTCTACAACCGCAGGAAGGAATCCCCCGTTCTTTTGGCGTGCGTTCTTTTTGCCTTAGCCAATACGAACGTGCATTCGTGTATCCTTGCTTGCGTTTTGTTCGTTCTCTGGTTCTGCGATGAACTTTTGATTACACGCGGCTTTCTGAACACTTATAGAGTGATTATACTCTCATCTGCATTCGCCCTCGTTGGAATAGGGATTCTTGGGTCCATTGCCATAAGTCTCCCCACGCATGAAACAGTCTGGACAGAGGCCTTTGCATTGAATATGTCCGAGGTCCTACAAGCGCTTTGGATGAATATGAAACACCCAGGAACGCACTTTGGAGACGTCCTTCCCGGCTTCACAGTTTTGCAGCGCGATGTGTTGATCTGGTTACTGATTGCAGGCCTTCTTAGCCAACCGATGGCGGCCGTCTCGCTATTTGTAGGTATGGTCTTATTAGGCTCGTTCTTCACAATCGGTTATCCTGGCAGGGTGTACCATCAAGGCATCTTCATCATATACTGCATTTCTCTCTACTGGATTGTTTACCAGAAACAGAAGACAACTAAGCCAAAGCGTACCCCGATACACTACCTTCACTTGGTACACAATGTATCATGTTGGGCGGTCGTGTCGGTTATTCTTAGCTTACATGTGGTATTGTCCATATACCAAATCCGAGTAGATCTATTGCATGATATGAGTTCAAGTAGAGCCTTTGGAAAGTTTCTTGAAACCCACCCAGAATATCGGAAGGCGATTATCATGGGAGAACCAGATTACCTGCTTGAGTCTCTGCCATACTATGCGCCCAACAGCATCTATATACCTCGCGAAGGGAGATTCGGAAACTGGGTGCTGTTCACTCAAGCAAACAGAGAAAGGCTATCATTAAGTGAGCTCTTGGGAATTGCACGGGAGGTTAAAAATCGTGAGAAGAGGCCTGTTCTTATTGCTTTGGGCCTTTTTGATATATCCAAGTACCCAGGGTGTGAGTTGCGTTACCCGCCTAACAAGGTTTTTACTGTGTCCTCAGAAGGACTAACCAGATTCAGGGCTGAGACCGATAAGATAGTAGAGTTCAGATCGGCAGTATTAAACGAAAATTATGAAATATATCTCTTTCACCCTCATTAGTGAAAGAATGGGGTCTTGACATGGGACATTCTGGCCCTGCTTACGTTATAGTTTGGGTAGCATGAGGAAATAGACCGCAATTGTCCATTTTCAAGTCCTGACCCCTTGTCATCCGTATCGTGGTGCTCTCTTTGCTGGCAACCCATCCTACCAGGACCAGCAGTTCTGCTTCGTAATGCGGGAGTTAGAATGGAAAAACAAAAAAAGCGGGCTTTTTGTTTTTGACTAGGTAATATGTCTTCCACCTACCACTCATCCTTTTCCAAATCAGGCTCTACGAACACAACAACGTTCAGGTAAGCACCCCTCAGGCCAATGTCTTCCATTGAGAGCCTAATCTCGGTACCATGTTTCACATTGGGCGGGATGCTTAAGGAGAACTCCCTTTCAGATCGTATCCTCCCATATCCGGAACAAACGGGACAGAAGAATTCCTCCCAAATTCCTCTCTTACTGCATCTCGTGCACGGCTCAATAACGGGCACAGTAATGGGAAAAAGACCCCCTCTTGAGGCCTCTCCTGGTGAGAGAATGGCTTCAAGATAGAGGTCTTTTTCCATCCTACGCTCTCGATCAAAGAACCCGGGCAAGAACCCTGAAAAGAAGTCATCTGCTGGGGAGAAGACAGTATCCATTTCGTCGAAAACCGATCTTCTCCTTTCAATTGTTTCAGGAACCTTGGTGATCCTCAGGGACGACCCTTGTGTTGCCAGCTCTTCGTCGTATTTCTTTCGTTTCCCTTCATCGACTAGCGTTTCGTATGCCTCCCTTATTTCCTGAAACTTCTGTTTACTCTCAGGCGATTGGCTTATATCAGGGTGATACCTATTGGCCACAGTACGGTATGCCTGCTTGATTCTATGAACATCTGCCCTGCGGCTGATTCCAAGAACGATGTAATAATCCTTAGGCATGATGACTCCTGGATAATTATGCCCAATGCCCGTATACCCGCTTTTCTACCCTGCCTTGACGGTGATCTTCCTGGGCACTGCCTTCTCGGCTTTGGGCAGGACCAGTCTCAGAACCCCGTCCCTGAGTTCTGCGTTAATCTTGGACTGATCAATCGTGTCTGAAAGGGAAAACTGGCGAACGTATCTTCCTGTTCTGTATTCCTTAAGCACAGGCCTCTCGCCAGGACCTTCCGGGGATTCTACCTCACCAGTCAAGGTGAGCACATTTTCCCTGAGGTCGATGTCAAGATCTTTGGTCTTCACCCCGGGCATATCAGCAAGCAACGTGAGTTCCTTCTCGTTCTCAAAGATGTCCACAGCTGGGGTAAACGTGGGGCCTGGCCTCGTCTGCTCAGCAGGGGTGCTTAGTTCCTGTTTTTCTTTCGCTTCCAATGCCTTGGTTTCTTCGGCAGTCATTAGAATCCCTCCCTTCTCAGCTCGTTCGTCTACAAGTTATGCTGATTTCACCGCAATCTGCTTCGGCTTTGCGGCCTCTGCCTTTGGAAGAACAACGGTGAGAACACCATCCACACAACTGGCCTTGACCTTTCCGGTGTCAATTTGACCAGGCAAACTGATCACCCTGCTGAATTTTCCGGCCTCCCTCTCCCTTCTGTGGTACCTGGCTTCTTTCTTCTCGGTACGGATTTGTCGCTCGCCTGAAATGGAGATTGAATCTCCGGTGACCGAGATGTCGATTTCATTGGCCGCCATTCCGGGCAGCTCTGCGCGAACATAATAATTGTGATCATCCTCAGTCACATTTGTTAGCGGAAATACCCCGGCCCTTGCCTCTCTGAAAGGCCATCCCGTAAAGCCTAAGAGTCTGTCCATGTCCCTTCGCATTCGGTCCAACTCGTCAAAGCCTTCCCATGACCGTGTCGCCCAACCAACTGGTCTGAAGATTGCCATGGCTCATCCCTCCTTTTTCAGAGAATTGATGACAATTGGGTGATATTAAATGACCAATTTGTAAAAACTTTCGGAATTTTCTTGATGCTTAGAAATGATTCGAGCGTCCCATCGGCCGATGAAATCCGGTTCTCTGGCAAAATAAATAATTCATCTTTGTCGGTTGTCAAGGGGGTGAGTTCGTGAAGCCTCCCCACCCTTCCGAGCGGGGGTTCTGCCCTGCGGCAGCACTGCGCGTCCGGGGAGCACGCCGGTCAATCCTCCCCGTCTTTGTCGCCCGACGCGGAGGCGGCGGGCTGCATGCCCCGATGGAAGAAATTTGATGCAGCCGATTCGTCCACACTGCGTAAATGCAGATCTCTCTGAGGGAAGGCAATCTCAATTCCAGACTCACGGAACCGCCGGTCTACTTCCTGGTGCAGTTCGCTGCGGACTGCGAACATATTCTCAACGTTATGTATCCAGACGCGAACTTGAAAGTCCAAAGAACTGTCTCCGAAACCCATAAAGAGAACCTGAGGGGTTGGATTGCTCACCACCATAGGGCTGTCGTCTGCACACTGTTTCAGGGTTTGCATGACAAGAGGAACATCGGAGCCATAGGCGACGCCCACCGGAATGGTAATCCGCATAAACCGATCCGATAGTGTCCAGTTGGTGACTTGATTTGTTATAAGATCACTGTTGGGAACAACAATCTCGGATCGGTCAAAGGTTTTGACAACTGTAGCCCGAAGACCAATTTTGCTGATTTCGCCCCATTGTTCGCCAAGCTGGACCCAGTCACCCACCTTAATAGGCCTTTCAAAAAGCAAAATGAGCCCAGAGACAAAATTATTCACAATGGCCTGGAGGCCAAACCCGATTCCTACTCCGAGGGCACCACCGATGATCGTGATATTTCTCAAGTCGATGCCCAGTGCCACTAAGGCCAACAGGAGACCCACAAAAATTAAAGCGTAATGAACCAGCCTCGCTATCGAAACCTGCACACCCGTTTGCACACTGCGTCTAGGGAATACTTGCTCAAAAAGCACGCCTTGGACCACCCACGACACAAACAATGAAGCATAGAAGATGGTGACAGCCACAATGACCACGCCAAACGTAATCCGCGATGACCCGACAGAAAAGCCCACTGACAATAGCCCTTGCATCGCTGCCAATGGGCTTTCATATATTCTCCAGATCACAAGGAAACCAACGGTTATCAGAGAGAATACGGCCAGACCAATCAACAGGGTTAACCTGCCCACGGCTGCATCTTGGTTTGTTCGGAACCGGGGTATTCTTTGCAGTGCAGGGCTGCGAACTGCTACGTGCAAACCGCCCCGAACCAGGAATATAAACATCCAGGCCAAAAGAACCATGAAGCTTGTCTTCAGAGAGGCTTCGAGTACATGCGAAGCCAGCGCACTGTAACCACCCATTTCTGATATGAGTGCGACCAAAAGAACCAGAGTGCTCAGACGGAGTAGCCAGGTGTAAAAGATCGAGTCCCCTCGACGGACACGCGTCAGCGTTTGCCGCAAGCAAACAAAGAAGCCAATGAGCGATACAATGAAAACGTACAGGCGAAAAAGGGGCAGGGGAAGGCTGATGAGCCGAAAGACATAAAACAAGACCGTCAACACTGCCAAACAGTAAAATATTCTTTTTCCCCAGGTGTCCGACGTCAAAGCGCCTAGCAGCCTAACGGCAGCAATAGCCCCCAGAGTCCACAAGATTACTACCCACATGGGAGCAACCGGCCCATAAAATGGCCCGACTAACCACATACTAACGAACCAGCCAGTGGAAAGCGGTCGCCTGGCCAGGAAACGCCATCGCTCCTGAGCTTCTAATGCCTGTCGCTGACGCAGAATGCCTATTGCGAGTGCAAACGTGATCAGGGCTTGGAGAAATACCTTCCAACCATGGAACTCGAGAAACTGTTTACTCGGCCATTGAACATCGCCAAGGCCCTGCCGAAGTCTTTTATATAGTTCTCGTCTGTACTCAGAATAATACTTCCCTGAAAACATGGATGGGGCAGACTTTCGAGATACACTACTCCGCGTGGTGACCAGCATGGCGCTGACTTCGGCTTCAAGCGAATCGACTTTGGCCTGGATGTCTAAGGCTTTCTCCTGGACCGGCAGCATTACCTCTAATTGCTCTGAAATAAGGGATAGAGCAGTATCGATAGATTTTTGGGCTTTTGCCAAAGTCGGCTCTACAGAATCCCGCCGAATATCTTTCGCTATGGATTCTCGGAATTCCTTTAACTTTTTTTTCTCATCCAACCACTCCGTTTTCCAGCGCTCGAGTTGACTAATCGCCTGTAAAAGCGATTTAACCGCTTCTTGCAGGGACCGCTCCCTGGCATGTATGATTGCTTTGAGGTCGGACACATGATCGTATCCGTAGCCTGTGGTGCTCTTCAGTGCCTCAAATTGCTTAGCGATGGTTTCAAGGCTTTGGCCTACGGAAGACAATCGTTTCTCAGTTTCAGACAAATCAAGAAGTCTATTAACCGTGGTTTGAAGGACGGATTCACGTTCCGCGAGTTTTGTAGTAAAAGGAATTAAATCGGCTATGCCCCATGGAGACGGCACGCTGTCTTGCGCGGTTGAAATGTTGACACTTCTGGATTCCTGCGCGACCGCTATGCTGCTGAACAGCACTAACGGAGCAAGTAATAGCGATAGGGTTAGTAATGTCTTCACCGGTTGCATTTGCATATTGTTACCCCTGATGAAACTTGATAGTTGGCGTCGATAACTCTCACACGGATAGACCATTTGTATTCTTTAACTAAAGAATAAAGTTTGCAGATAGAAGATTTGATTTATGTTTTGTGACAATTCTCGGGATAATAGCCTCGTTACTCTCACGTTCTTTTGCTGCAACAAGTGTCCCCGTTGAGAACACGCGAAGGGCATCGGAAACAGATTGCCGTCAGCTTGCTTCTTTGTCGTTTCTTTTGTTAGCCTTCTCACTTACCTTGACAGGCTTGGGTTCGATTGCCTCCACAGCGCGGGCTGCATCCTCGGCTTTAGCAAGGGCTTTTGCGGCCCGGCGAGCAGCCTTGGTTGCTTGTTCGCGGGCTTCCTTTGCAGCTGCCGCTAGCTTTGACATGGTTTCCTGATCGGCGCCTGACACGGCGGCATCTCGCATGTCGCGCAGCTTTTCATCTGCTTTCTCAGCGGCCTCCGAGGCATCCTTTTCCGCCTCCTTAGCCTTCCTTTCAGCATCCGAAAGAGCGTCTAACGCAGCAGCCATCGCAGCGGCCTCTCCCTCCTCAGGCTCGGCGTCCAAGTCAATGTCTTGGGCGGCCAATACGGCAGCCACGACCGGCAAAGCAGAGATGACTTCTCCTAGAGCTCCACCAAAACAGTCCATGACTTGGTTTCCTCGGAGACGAAATGGGAGATATACCAAAGCAGAGCCAGCCGATTGCGCTACGAGCTCATCAGCACCACCGCACACAACCACTGGTTCGGCTTCAATCCGAACATCTTTGAGTGTCGCCGTAAGCTCCTCCACTGTCTGCTCTGGTCTATCTTCATTGATCACGGCAAGAACCCTGATCTTGGCTCCGTCCCACACTTCAGTCCGAGTCATGAGGTAGGCAAGTAACAACATCAAACGGCTTGTGGCATCGCCCCACCACCATACATCGATACGTCGGTCCTGGGAGGCCAGTGTCTCAAGATTCGTCCACTGCTCCTTCTTGGCATATAGTATCACAATATTGCACCCAAACCGGAATGCAACCCGAAGATTGCGTCCGTAACGCAGCTCTCCTAAACCGAAGACCCCTTTAGGAAGCTCTTCTGGCCAGTTCAGAAGGATGGTATTGGCCCTCAGAGGCCCAACGCCAAAGGCTTGGACCAAAGTATGAAGGCCAATATGAAGGTTCGGTGCAACCAAAACCAAGGGAAATGCTTTGAGGCCGTGCTCCGTAATGGCCCTTCGAAGTTCCGCTTCCGCTTCCTCACGGAGCTTCAGCATCTTTACCCCTTCACCTTCTAAAATTCGAACAGCCGTTGTAAGGCCACTGCCACCTTCGATCCAAGAGGCAAAGCGAAGGAGCTGTTCGCGCCTGTGTGCATCATCGGAAAAAGCGAGCAATTGGGGACGCCAATCCCGGGGATGCTCGGGCTCAGCAGCAGCAGCCACGAGGTGCTCGCGTATGTGTTGAAAGTGATAGGAACGCTGACTGTCGGCCCAGCGTGCCGGGCCAGCCGTACGCCTAAGGTACTGGTATATCGCGAACAAAACAGCTATTGCGACGGAACCGGATCGCACATCAATAGCCAGCATCGCTCCCAGGCACACAATAAAGCCGAGAAGGCTCAGCCTAAGGTCAAACCAACGAAACCGAGGACGAAAAGATGGGCTTGCTGTGCGTGCTTCGTAAAATGTGGCGTAATTGAGAAGGCCGTAGGAAATCAAAAAGAACATGGATACCACGGGCGCAATTAGATTCAGCTTCCCAAGGCTGATGGTGGCGAAGGCAATTGCCGTAGAAAGCAACACCCCGCGTCGAGGATTGTTCAATGGGCCAACACCTTGCGCAAAAGGCAGTAGGAATGGAAAGATCCGATCGCCTGACAGGGATTGGAGAATCCTCGGTGCGCCCAGAAAAGAGGCCATTGCTGACGACAGGGTAGCACCGATCACGCCAGCCGCTATGAGAAAGCCGACACTGGCAAGGCGCTTCATCGCTCCATAATCTTGCATCAAAACATCAATGGGCATAGCGCCGGCAAAGACAATCGCTACGCCGAAGTAAATAATGATCGACAAGCCCACGGCTAAGAATGTACCCAAAGGCAGGCTCTTACCGGGATCCTTGAGATCACCGGACATGCTTACACCTTGGGTAAATCCTGTAACCGCAGGAAAAAAGATGGCAAACAGGATCCAAAAACCCGAGCCCCCAGGCGGTGGCGCCCAATTCTTTACCAACATCGTCGTATCCCATGTAGCGAACCCACCCGCAAAAAAGGAGACAAGGGCAGCCGCAAGAAGACACATCACAACATACTGGAATCTGGTGGCCCAATCAGCCCCTAACCAAGCAAAGATAAAGAGGAATGAGACTGCGAGAACAGCAATGATTTGCGGAGTTGCCAAGAGGTGCTCCGGCAACATGGCGGAGAGCGCTTCCCCAAAACCGATACAGTAAAAGGCGATCGAGACCGACTGGGCAAGGAAGAGAACAACACCGATGGCACCGCCAAACGCAACACCTAGGGTACGGGAAATGAGATAATAGTCCCCGCCCCCCTTGACCTTTAGATTCGTGGCAATGGCAGACAGAGAAACGCTGGTGAGAAACGAGATAGCGTTTGCTAAGCCGATGATGATGAGCGCACGACCTAGCCCCGCACTCCCGACTACGTAGCCTAGTCGCAGAAAGAGGATGATGCCGAGAATTGTCAGAATGCTCGGTGTGAACACCCCGGCAAACGTGCCCAAGGTGCCTTTTGCAGCTTTAGGAGCAAGCTTTTCGCGCAAGCCTGGTCGTATCATGTCACTTTCTGTCCGAGGAGCAATAATGCAAGTCTGAGGAGGTCACACGACTTTCTCGGATATTCCAAACGATTCTTTGCCCCGAATCTTCTAGTCCCTTTCCGTTCTTCGCAACCACCCGGTCAACCAGCCTGCAATGAGTCCACAGGCAAACGTTCCGATGAGGACAAGGGCTCTGGACGCCTCGGTTTTCCAAAAGAGAAAGCGGACCTGTACCACCTCAGCATTCTGAACCACAAAGACAGTAAAAAGTAAAACGATGACCAGAATAAGGATCCGTTTCGGTGTCATCTCCGTCCTCCCTGTCTATTTCGGGACTATCTACAGAAAAAGTTGGAAAGATCTTCAGCCCTATTTGTTTGCTCTCTGGTCGGACAAACCAGTCGCGAAACCCCTGCGCAACCGGCTACAACCGGCCACTAAACACCCTATCAGCGAACACAAGCCTGAACAGGAAAGAATCAGCCCAGTTGAGAATTCACAAAGTCCCAGTTAATAAGCTTCTCAACAAAGACGTTCAGGTAATCTGGCCTTCTGTTCTGATAGTCAAGATAGTAAGCATGCTCCCAAACATCTACAGTCAGAAGGGGTTTTAGGCCTTGAGCAACCGGCGTACCCGCATTGGCTGTTTTCATGACCTGCAGTTTATCATCTTTCAAAACAAGCCATGCCCAGCCACTGCCGAATTGCGTGGCCCCGGCATTTTTGAACGCCTCGGCAAACTTTTCAAAACTGCCAAAATCAGCATCGATCTTCTGTGCGATGGCCCCAGCTGGAGGACCACCCCCGCCTGGTTTCATGCATTGCCAATAGAAAGAATGATTCCAGACTTGGGCCACATTGTTAAAGATCGCCTGTTTTGAAGTGTCACCTGCCGTTTTCTTGATGATGGTTTCAAGTGCTTCCTTCGCCAAGTCTGTTCCTTCAAGCAACTTGTTGGCATTCACAACATAGGCGTTGTGATGTTTGCCATAATGAAACTCCAAGGTTCTCCCGCTAATGTGCGGTGACAAAGCGTCCTCCGCATAAGGTAATTCTGGTAGTGTGATAGCCATGATTCTGCCTCCTTTGATTAATTTACAGAAAAAGAGAAAAAGGGGCGACACCCCGTGTAGGTGACACCGTTCCTTTATTATACGATAATAACGTTGTTACGGGTGCCAAAGCAATTCAGGCAGGCCTCGTCATTTCCTGGATCGTTTTGCCACTGGCCATCAACCATGAACTTGTACTCATACCTTCCCGGAAAAAGCATGACGGATTTTGTCCACACCCCGTCCTTGCCCTTCTTCATTGGATGCGTTTTGGCATTCCACTTGTTGAAGTCCCCCATGAGGATGACGTCTTTCGCATTGGGCGATTCTAACGAGAGTGTCACCCTGCGCCTCTTGGCTTTCTCCTTTGACTTTCCTTTTGGCATGTGTAACCTCCTTTCCGATGCGCGAGATGAAAGCACTTGTATTCTCTGTCCGTAATAATCTATAAGCCATCTCAAAAATGCGTCTAAGTCCCCATGGCGGCGTTGCGAAACGGCTCAAAATGCTCACATACTTCCGTCTGTCCTCCTTTCAACACTCTCACAGCGGCTGCAAATTCTCACAGGTTTGGAAGTTCTAACCTGATCCGCCCTGGCCTAAACAATTCAGCACGTCTTGTTTCCCTTTCATGACACCCCAACCCACCTGTGGCGCAGATGGTTTGTCAGGTCAATCGATGTAATCATAGGGCTATTGGGCACCTGATAGAAAAGATGAATATGGTAGACCAGCAAGATTCTGAATGACACCACAATCATCGCAATTTCCGGCCAAAACCTTGTCGGGACAAACCTTATACCCTATACCTCCTTTAAGGCCTTTTTATAGAATTTCTCGATGTATTCCCCTACCATCCGGCGACTGGAAAACTTGGCTGCATTGCTCTTGATAGATTCCTTCATGACCTTGACCCAGTCGTGAGGCGTGCCGTTTTCCGAGACCTTATAGTAAAGAGGGACCACTTCCTCCTCCAGAATGCGATAGATGGCCTCGACGTCGGCCTGATCTCGGTTCCCCTGAGCTGCCTCTTGGCCAAAAGACCAGCCGTTCTTTCCGTTGAACCCCTCTCTCCACCATCCATCCGTGATACTCAGTTGCGGCACCCCATTTAAGGCAGCCTTCATGCCACTGGTTCCGCAAGCCTCCATGGGTGGAACCGGGTTGTTTAGCCAAACATCCACCCCATGGACCATGTATTGCGCCAATTGTTCCCCGTAGTCTTCAACAAATGCAATCCGCCCGCCCATCTCAGGATCACGGGCTGCGTTAAACACCCTTTGCAAGATACGTTTCCCAGGGTCGTCTGCCGGGTGAGCCTTGCCCGCAAAAATAATTTGTACCGGCTTCCATCGATCGTTCAAAAGCCTCTTCAACCGCTCGGTGTTGTATAATATTAAATTTGCCCTTTTATACGTAGCAAAGCGTCTTGCAAAGCCCAAAGTCAATACTGAAGGGTCCAGCAAGGCTCCTCCAGCCAGTGCAATGGATGAGTTGACCCGGTCTTTGGCCCAAAGTTGACGCGATCGCTCCCTCACCGCATCTATCAATTTGACCTTCAGCCAGTAATGGGTCCTCCACAGCTCATCATCCGGGATCTTATCGATAGACTCCCAGAGAGAAGAATTATCGTGATCCTGCAACCAGTCTGGGCCAAGATATTTATTAAAGAGAAGTTCCAGCTTGGGTTCGATCCATGTGGGAACATGTACTCCATTGGTAACATACTCAATGGGCGCCCGATTCTCGGGCGACTCCGGCCACAGGTCCTGCCACATCCCACGAGTCACCTCGCCATGTCTTTGACTGACTCCATTGCGATATCCCGACATCCTGAGGGCAAAGGCCGTCATGTTAAAGCCCGCACCTGGCTCTTTTGTATGAATCCCCAGTTCGAGGAACCTGTCGTGATCTAAACCCAGGGCCTGCCAGTAAGAGTGAAAGTACTTTTCCATCAATTGGAATGGGAACACATCATGGCCTGCCGGCACCGGCGTGTGGGTGGTGAAAACCGTCGTACGTCGAATCTGGTCAGCAGCCTCTTCGTACCCCATCCCCTCATGGACTCGGTCCCTGATCCTTTCAAGGAGGGCAAAAGCAGCGTGTCCTTCATTCAGATGCAGCACACTGTGTCTTATGCCAACGGCCTCTAAAACCTCTGATCCTCCAATGCCGAGGACAATCTCTTGCCGCAGGCGCTGCTCAATGTCTCCTGTGTAAAGACGTGCTGATATTGTGCGGTTCCAAGGATCATTGATTTCAATATCCGTGTCCATTAGGTAAAGAGGCACCCGGCCAACAGCGACCTTCCATACCGACACATGAATGGGAGGCTCAATGAGAGGGACCTGCAAGACGAGCTGTTCTCCGTTTTCATTCAGAACTCTGGAGATGGATGCAGCATCCCGGTCAAGCGCTTGATCCAGGTTCTCCTGCCAGCCGTCGTCGCGAATGCGCTGTCGAACATAGCCTTGTGGATACATGAAACCTACAGCCACTAAAGGAACCCGAAGGTCGCTGCACTCCTTAATAAAATCGCCAGCCAGAAAACCCAACCCCCCGGCATAAAATGGCAGGGAATGATGCAAGCCATATTCTGCGGAAAAGTAGGCGATGGCGTGGATGTTCGGATCACGACCGGCATCCACCAGGCAACATGCCTCTGCAATCTCCCCCTGGAATTGAGCGAGCACCCGGTCATAATGGCGCAAATAGTCAGGGTCATTGGCAGCTGATTCTAATATCTCTTTTGGTAACTCCTTGAGCAGCTTATCCGGGTTGTGGCGGGTTCCCTTCCAAGCTTGACGGCTAAGCATTTTAAAGAGCATTCTTGCAGCCGGGTGCCAGCTCCACCACAAATTTTCAGCCAGATCTTCCAGTCCAATGAGTCGCTGTGGAAGGTTGGGAAAGAGGTTCTTTTCAATTCTCATCTTCGACATTCCTTAGATTGAGTAAATCCAGTCAGTCTTACCTCCATGGAGACAACTGTTCGGCGGATTCCATCCCTGGTTGCGACCACGCCAAACATATTAAAAGTCACAATTAATAGGAGAAAACAATGGGGTAAAGACTGTATTCTTGTTGAAAAAAGACTGTATTTGGATCTGGATTCATTATGCGGGATTAGGTAGTGACGGGATGCCAATGGGTTCCCCAGCTCTATTTGGAAAAAAGAGAAGCCTCCTTGCCCATCCGGGCGGGGGGTCTGCCCTGCGGTGGCACTGCGTGTCCAGGGAGCATGCCGGTCACCCGCATATGCCTGGCCGACTCTCTTTCGAAAAGATCAAACAAGTTGAAAAAAGTACGTTGGCGTGTAAAATGACCCAAAGAATAAACATACTATGTCGGAGTTG
>JBFEUB010000025.1:0-24373 GCA_041547605.1 Desulfobacteria bacterium | reverse complement strand
GATGTCCCGAAAATGCTCACGGAGCAAGGAAAACGGCTTTTTGGCGATTCCATATTCTCGGAACAAACTCCTGGGACACGACACTAGAGTATCTAAAGTGCCTAAAGTTGAAGAGGGGTTGTCAGCCTTTTAATAACCGGCGGTTCCTGACAGTTGGAATGTATCTGTCAGGTGGCGTTATCTCCGGTTTTGTTTTTTGGACTTTAGCTCAGTTTAGGGACGTTAGACATCTTAGCGCACCCTCATTGTGAGTTTGCGTTTTCATTCATGTTTTTACAGCTCTACTGACTTTAGGCGTTTAGGGGAATATGGGAAAATGGATCGGATAGAAGAAGATGATGACTTTTCAGCAGCTTATCCTGGCTTTGGAGAATTTTTGGGCGCGCAGGGGCTGCGTCTTGCAGCAACCTTATGACATCGAAGTCGGGGCAGGCACTTTTCATCCAGCCACCCTTTTGCGGGTGCTGGGTCCTGAACCCTGGCTGGTGGCGTATGTGGAACCTTCGCGTCGTCCCACCGATGGCCGATACGGGGAGAATCCGAATCGGCTTCAACACTACTACCAGTACCAGGTGATCCTGAAACCTTCTCCCATTGATGTGCAGGACGTGTATTTAAAAAGCCTCAAGGCCCTCGGCATCGATCCGATGGCCCACGACATTCGCTTTGTGGAAGATGACTGGGAGTCACCGACCCTCGGAGCCTCGGGCCTTGGGTGGGAAGTGTGGCTTGACGGCATGGAGATTACACAATTTACCTACTTTCAGCAGGCAGCAAGCGTCGAACTCCATCCCATCTCGGTTGAGCTCACGTATGGCCTGGAAAGAATTGCCATGTATCTGCAGGAGGTAGACAATGTTTTCAACCTGAAATGGAACGATTCCGTTACTTACGGGGACGTGCATCATCAGGCGGAAGTTGAACACTCGACCTACAACTTTGAACAAGCAGATGTCAAGATGCTGCTGGCCCTGTTTGACATGTACGAAGCTGAATGCCAGCGTATTCTTTCAGCTTCTCTGGTCCTGCCGGCTTATGAATACTGCCTGAAGTGTTCACATACCTTTAATCTACTCGATGCCCGGGGCGCCATCAGCGTGACCGAGCGGACCGGCTACATAGCCCGTGTCAGGAACTTGGCCCGAGGGTGCGGCGAGGCCTATCTTGAGCAAAGAAGGGCTATGGGGTTTCCGTTACTCAATACATCGTGAAGTGCGAACCCAATTTTTAACATTCCGCAGTGAGAGGGGATGGGAGGAGATCGTTCCAACAGGCATCAGAATGGCCTGCGCGGAGGGGCGAGGAACTTACAACCAATAAAGAATAATGCATCATGAAACCTCTCCTTATTGAAATTGTAACCGAAGAGATACCCGCAGGGTATATTGACCCGGCCCTTGAGGCCATGAAGAGCCTCATGCAACAGAGACTATCGCGGGCCCGTATCGAACACGGAGCCATGGAGACCTTTGGAACCCCAAGGCGTCTTGCCCTGATGGTGCAGAAGGTGTCTGAACGGCAGGCCTCTGTCACGCGAGAGGTGGTGGGTCCCCCAGAGGCCGCGGCCTTTGACGCCGAAGGTCGGCCTACCAAGGCAGCGGAAGGCTTTGCAAGAAGCCAGGGCGTTTCAATAAAGCGCCTGAATATCAAGACCACGGCCAAGGGAGAATATGTGTGTGTCAAGAAGCTCGAACGGGGGCAGACCTCCTGGAGGCTGCTTCAAAGCATGGTCCCTGAACTCATCAGGGCTATTCCCTTTCCCAAGCAGATGCGGTGGTCTTATCTCAGTTTGGTTTTTACGAGGCCTATCCATGGCATACTGGCCCTCTTTGGTGACAGGATCATACCTTTCAAGATGGAAAACCTAAGAAGCGGCAGGCACACCCTAGGTCATCGTTTCATGCATCCTGGGCGCATTGCTATTTCAGAGGTTTCAGACTACGTGCCGGCCTTGCGATCCGCCTTTGTGCTGGTAGATATTGAAGAACGCGAGAACGCGATTCAGGAACAGATTACAGAGGCTGCCAGAAAGCTGGGCGGAGAGGTCATCTCTGATGATGATCTTCTCCACACCGTGACCCACCTGGTGGAGTACCCGGCAGTGTCGGCAGGAACCTTTGACAAAGGCTTTCTTGAGGTGCCTCGGGAGGTCCTGATCACAGCCATGCGCGAACACCAGAAGTACTTTGCCGTGATAGGTTCAGATCATCAATTGCTTCCCTGTTTTATTGCAGTGAACAATACTCCTGTTGAAGACATAGCCTTGGTCACCTCGGGGCATGAGCGGGTTCTGAGTGCCAGGCTTGAAGACGCTCGTTTCTTTTTCGAAACCGACGCAAAAACGCCGCCGCATGAAATCGTTGAGCGATTGAAAGGGGTGTTATTTCAGGCCAAGTTGGGCACCATGTTTGAGAAGGTGTGTCGTGTCCAAAAGCTGGCCGAACACCTTGCTGGTTTGACGGTCCCGGACCTTAAAGCCTCTGTATCGCGGGCAGCATGGCTGTGCAAATCGGATCTGACTACCCAAATGGTCAATGAATTTCCAAAGCTTCAGGGGGTCATGGGGCGCATTTATGCAGCCGATGCAGGAGAACCTGAAGCTGTGGCCCGCGCAATCGAGGAACATTATTTGCCCGCCTATGCCGGGGGCTCCCTCCCTGCCACCGTTCCGGGCTCGCTCGTGAGTATTGCGGACAAGCTAGATACCATTTGCGGCTGTTTTGGAGTTGGCCTTATCCCGAGTGGAACGTCCGATCCGTATGCCCTGAGACGCCAGGCCATAGGAATTATACAAATCATTGTGGCCCAGGGGTTTTCTCTCTCCCTTAAAGAACTGATTCACAAGAGCCTTGGCCTCTTGCAGGATAAGATATCCGGTGAAACAGAGCAACTTGCGCTGCAAATACTGACATTCTTTCAACATCGCATGGAACACCTGTTGGCTGAAGAGGGTTTTTCCAAGGATGTGATTAGTGCCGTAGTGAGCGCGTCCATGGAGGATGTCCCTGCAGTCCGAAAACGGACCGCGGCTGTAGAGACCCTGAAGGCTGAGCCGGATTTTCAACCTTTGGCCATTGCCTTCAAGCGTGTGGCGAATATTATCAGACAGGCCAAGCAGCGGGGCGAGATCGCCTCAGGTGAAGCCCATGAAAAGGTGAAAACGGATCCGGGCCTGTTCCAGGAATCATGCGAGCAAGCCCTTTTTGATGCCTTGAAGAACGTGAAGCAGAATATATCTGAAGACCTGAAAAAGGGGGCCTTTGATCGGGCCGTACGCAGTGTTGCCAGCCTGAAAGGGCCTGTGGACGGCTTTTTTGACGGGGTCATGGTGCTGACCGAAGATGAGCGCTTGAAACAGAACCGCCTTGCCCTTCTTGGAGAGATTGCCGACCTCTTTAATGTCTTTGCCGACTTTTCCAAGATCTCTACTTAATGCAAACCACTTTTATCTCCCACAGAGCTCACGGAGTCCTCAGAGTTTTTTGAGGAGATTTCCCCTGTCAGGAAATCTCCTCAACCTGCCATCGCGTTAGGCTGGCCATGTTATAGCGGTTGTCAGAATAACGTTCCGATAAGAATAGATGACAATTGAAAATACTATTTGGCTCACTTGTGGGTGTGCAATTTTAGGATTTTTGAATTCTCCTGGCTAAATCGCGCACGCAGTGCTTCTTTTCAAGCCGTCAGGCGCAACCGGAGCGCAACAACTCGGGCGGAGCCCTCAGACAGCTTGCAATTTTAAACGCCAGTCACATTCAAAAATCTTCTCCAAGATTGCACAATGTCGTTCGCCAAATAATATTTTCAATCATAAACGACTTGCGAACAAACGAAACATATTTTTGACAATCAGTCTAACTGACCCAAATGATTACGCTTGGTTTTAGGCCTAAAACTGCACATTCATGTTGTCCCACTTCACGGGACTGAGAGGTTTGTCTGATTTCTCCTTCCCAAGGAATCAGGCAAATGATTCGTCTCTGTGAACTCTGTGAGAGACCTAATATTTGCGCTTTTTCATGGAAGTCAGTAAAAGGCCTACGATAGTCTTGGCGTCCTGGATTGCACCCTGCGTAATCATTTCAATGGCCTTATTAAGGGGCGTGGGTTGGGCCGTCAGGATCTCGTCATCCTCAAGCCTCTGTTCGACTGCGTTCAATCCGGTTACCAGGAAGATGTGGATATGTTCATCCGTGTATCCAGGGGCGGGGAGGATTTCCGTGAGCTTATCAAAGTTTGTGGCTTCATAGCCGGTTTCTTCGGCCAGTTCTCTCTGGGCACATGCGACGGGATCTTCGTCCGGCTCGAGGGTTCCAGCGGGGATCTCCCACAAATAATTGTTCACGGCATGCCGGTACTGCTTGACCAAGACAACGTCACCATCGTCCAGAACTGGCACCATGGCCGAAGCGCCCGGATGCCGGACGACCTCCCGGTCCTTTATGACCCCATTCGGCAAGGTCACCTTTTCCAGTGCCACGTTGAATATTTTGCCATTGTACAAATTGGTTATCTCATGAACCTTCAATGACATAAGCCTCTCCTTTTTCAGCTCTAAACAGCACGCAAAAAAATGATTGACACACTTTCTGCAAGCTAATAGATAGCGGATACCACAACCACATCAGTCCTGTCCACTTCATCTCAAGCGCCGATATGTCCATCTGAAAGCTAACACATGAACATTGATATCATTGTCTTATCGACTGCCACGCTGATCGGTCTATACATGGCAGCCAACATAGGTGCCAATGACCTGGCAAACGCCATGGGGACAGCGGTGGGCTCTCGGTCGTTAACCCTGAAACAGGCCGTGCTGGTATCGATTGTTGCCAATGTGCTCGGGGCTTGTTTTGCAGGCGGACACGTGACCAACACGATCAGCAAGGGGATGATCGATCCACGCCTCCTGGTGGATGACCCAAGCAGGTTGATGCTTGGGATGTTTGCTGCCCTTATCGCGGCCAGCCTGTGGGTGCATCTGGCCACATATTTTGGCCTGCCGGTGTCCACCACGCACGCCATCGTAGGGGCCGTGGTGGGTTTTGGCATTCTGAGCGTTGGTGCTGGAGCCGTGAGCTGGGGAAAGATCATCACCATTGCCATCAGTTGGATTATTTCTCCGGTTGCAGGCGCCGTGATCTCAGGAGGGATCTTCTATTTGGCTGCAAAGAAAGTCATGACGACCAGGGATCCTCATGCGGCTGCAGTTCACTACGCTCCGGCCTTGATCTTTTTTGTCGTTCTGGTACTCATTCTTTCCTTTATATTTAAGGGTCTCAAGAATCTCCATCTAGAGATCGGCTTTTTTCCAACCCTATTGGTGGCAATACCATGTGCAGCCGTGGTGAGCCTGTTCGGCAGGAAGTGGGTACGCTGGCAAGTGCATCTTAAATGTGAGCTGCGACCCAATCCCCAGGGATTTTCTCCGGTGGAGTGTGTCTTTGCCCAACTCCAGATCTTCACGGCCTGTTACATTGCCTTTGCCCATGGGGCCAATGACGTGGCCAATGCCATTGGCCCCCTTGCAGCCATCTTTTCCGTGGTTAAGACAAAGGCTGTTGCTTTGCAGGTGGAAGTTCCCATGTGGATGCTTTTTATAGGCGGCATTGCCGTAGGCGGAGGGCTTTATGCCTTTGGCACCCGCGTCATGGAGACCATCGGAAAAGACATAACAGAGATTACGCCGCTCAGAGGATTTTGCGCCCAATTCGGGGCGGCCACGACCATTCTGATTTGCTCGCGCCTCGGCCTCCCCGTATCCACGACCCACGTGCTGGTCGGCTCTGTGGTGGGAATAGGGATCATGCGGGGTATGGGTACGCTCGATCTGCGTATTTTAAAAAATATCGGGGTTTCGTGGATCGTGACACTGCCTTTTACGATCGTCCTATCCATGGTGTTGTACAAAGCTCTGACCGTTGTGTTATTATAAATAGGGAATGCAAAGGAGGAAGGTACCATGCGTCTCTTACTGAGCTCACTATTCTTGAAGTCTCCTTTTGAAGGCCTGCAGAGACACGCCGACAAGGTCAAAGAGTGTGCGCATATGTTCAAGAAGGCGGCTGTTTGCCATATGGGTCAGGACTGCAAGCAGTTTGACATTTTAACTGAACAGGTATCCAAACTGGAAAGTGAAGCGGATGCGATGAAGCGGAATATTCGCAACCATCTACCCAAGGGGATCCTCATGCCGGTGGACAAGTTCCAGTTCCTTGAATACCTCCGGGAACAGGACAAAGTGCTGGATGAGGTGGAAGAGGCCCTGTTCTGGCTTTCCTTTCGGCCCAAAGGCATACCAGATGAGGTGGCCACTGACTTTCACCGCCTGATCGAAGCTGTGTTACCCCCTATTGAAAGGCTGTCTGACTTGGTAGCTCTTGCGAGAGACTACTTCAGGCAGAAGTCTGAGGCGCAAAGGGAGAGGATAAAGGACCTCATCCGAGAAATTCGCCAGTATGAACATGATGCAGATCATTTGGAACGAGAGCTGAAATTCAAGGTCTTTGATCATATTCAAGACTCTCTCCTGGCATTTCACCTCATCATGCTGGTGGAGCATGTAGGCCACATCACCGATCATGCGGAAAATGCTGCCGATCGTATGCGAGCCATGATTGCGAGATAGGATCTCTCCGTTTCCGTTGGCGATATTGTGGGATTTGTTGGATTGAGGTTGCAGGAAATCCACACCAGTGCTTAAAATCGCCACGTACCCTGAATTTTCCCAGATAAGCAACCCACATCTACTCATTTGAGGCCGCGCCTTGATTTTCCTACTAAATAAAGCCCTTCAGTATTACGGACATTCCCCCCAGAATCTCGAACAACGTTTTTTCACCCGTATGAGTTAACCAGTCAATTGTGACAGAATTTTAACAGAACCGAAATGATCATGGGACATCTCCATCTTAGCATGCGGTATTGGATACAATAATATCTGATACATCTTGAAGTGGAGGAGGTGATTTGGAAGACTGGCTAGAACCCATCTCAAAAATGCGTCAGGCAGCTTACGGCCTTTCCCGAACGACATTGACCGTTTTTGGGCACGGAGTGAAGCTGACATCCCGAAAACGCTCACGGAGTGAAGAAAACGGCTTTACGCTGGCTCCATGTTTTTTAAAGAAACTTCTGAGACGCGATACTAGATTCAATTGAAAATATTGGCACCCTTTGTTATACGAAACACATGATCCCCTCAAAACGCCTTGGCTCTTGCCTCCTTTGTCTTCTCATGGTCTTCGGGTTGGCTGCCGCCAGCCGTTCTTATGTGCTGCCGGCTAAACAGATCCTGAACTTTATGGTTCAGCAGTTTGGTTCCGTTCGCACGCTTGTGGTGTCGCAAAAGACCGCCATCTACGACCCGACCCTTGAGGGGGGGATGAGCGAGATCGACGAGACCCTCTACTACCGCTACCCTGACCAGTTTAGATGCGAAGCAAGCACAACAGGAGGCGAGCAGGTTCGTGTGTTTGGTCCTGACGGGGCCATCTTTGTAACAAACGGCAAGATTGTTGCAGAGGCAGAAGACCCCTTTGACCACTTTAAGGACCTCTTGTTGTTCCGGCAGGAAGATCTCTTGCTAAATCGACTGTCCCAATTAGATGTAAACCTTGATGTCGTGAGTCTTGGAAGGTACAAGAACAAGATTGCCTATGTCATCGGGGCCAAGTACCCTGACGAATCTGTGCCTCAGGTTTGGATCGAAAAGGCTACCTTCAGACCAATAAGATATATTATAAGCGGCGCCGGTTCAGATGGTACAGGCTTCGAAGAAATCGAGTATGCCGACTACATGGCCTTGGACAAGTACAGGTGGTATCCGGGACACATCATGTTTTACAAGGACGGCGAGCTGGTCAAGATGCAAGTGTTAAAGACGTTTAGAATCAACCCAGAGATACCCGCTCAGTTATTCGATATTGCCTATCTGAAGACGGTGTATCAGCCAATGGCTTCGACCGAACCACCTCCTCCACCCACATCCGACCTGGATGAGGTTCAGAAGTCTATCAGGGATTTTTCAAAGACCTTTGAATGATGCAAAAAATCGTAATTGAAGGGAGCCGCCGCTTAGAGGGCACGGTAACCGTCAGCGGTGCGAAGAACGCAGCTCTTCCGATCCTGGTCTCCGCCCTTCTCACGGAGGGATGGAATACCTTTGATAATGTGCCCGACCTGAGAGATATTAGAACGATCAAGAAATTGCTGACGGATCTGGGAGCCAAGGTCGAAACCAGCGGAAGCGTGGTCAAGATAGACGCCAGCGGGCTGAATAGCCATGAGGCCCCCTATGATCTGGTCCGAACCATGCGCGCCTCGGTCCTGGTCTTGGGGCCGTTGCTGGCCCGCCTTGGACGTGCTCGGGTGTCCCTACCAGGAGGCTGTGCTATCGGTGCCCGCCCCATCAACCTCCATCTCAAGGGCTTGGAAGAACTTGGGGCCCTGATCTCACTCAAGGAGGGCTATATCGAAGCCGAGGCCCCTTCACTAAAAGGAGCTGAAATCTATTTTGACATTTCAACGGTAACCGGAACAGAAAACCTCATGATGGCTGCTGTGCTAGCCGAAGGACGCACCACCTTGAGGAATGCAGCCCGTGAGCCTGAGGTCGTGGCCCTGGCAGAGGTCTTAAACCGAATGGGTGCCCGGATCACCGGCGCAGGTACACCGGTCATCAAGATAACAGGGGTCCAGGCCCTTAACGCGACCTCCTTTACCATTATCCCCGACCGCATAGAGGCCGGCACGTTCATGATAGCCGCAGGGGTTACCCGTGGCAATATTCAGATTCAAGGCTGTGTGCCCAACCACCTTCAGGCCATCATCAACAAGCTCAGACAAGTAGGCATCACAGTTGAACAAGAGCCGGATGGCCTTCGCGTCATAGGCGCAGAAACGATTTTCAGCACAGATGTTAAGACCCTTCCCTACCCAGGATTCCCTACGGACATGCAGGCTCAGTTCATGGTGCTGATGTGTTTGGCCAATGGCTTAAGTGTGATCTCTGAGACCATCTTTGAGAATCGGTTCATTCATGTCAGTGAACTTCAACGCATGGGCGCAGACATTACGGTGTCGGGCACTTCCGCCGTGGTTAAGGGTGGGCACGGCCTGACCGGGGCGCCAGTGATGGCCACGGACCTTAGGGCAAGCGCTTCGCTGATCCTGGCAGGTCTGGCCGCAGAGGGAACAACGGAGGTTTCCCGCGTTTATCACATCGATCGGGGCTATGAATCGATCGAGAAGAAGTTGGCCCAACTGGGCGGGCATTTGCGGCGGATTCCGGAGTAGTGGAAAAGCGGTCATGGCGGACGCCGGAACCGTCTCGACTGACATGCATCTAGCTGATTCGTCACAGGTTTATGCCAGGCCCCTGATTCCCCTGTTGTTGGCGCTGATAACCGGAATTGTCGCCGGCCTCTTCCTGCCCAACTCTTCCGCTCTGTTTCTTATTGTTACCGCTGCCTTCGTATCTGCGGTTCTCTTTGTCTGGAAACAGCAAAGGGCCTTCTTGCTGCTCCCTCTTATCTTCTTCGCCCTTGGCTACTGGAGCTTGCAAGGCTGGGTTTCTCCGCGTCTCCCGGCAAACCATGTATCCCATTTTGTTGATGGCAGGCGCTGGCACATAATCGGTACAGTAGATGGCGACCCAGAAGAGTTCCCAGAAAGAACGCGCATCAAACTCAAAGCAGAATCCCTCTCAAGGAACGGCCTTTTTTACAAGGTAAGAGGTGCCATCCGAATAACGATTTACGAGCCTTTGGCCGGTCTGCGCTCACGCGACCGGGTGGCGTGTTTTGCAAGGTTGAAGCACGTGCATAACTTTAACAATCCGGGTAGTTTTGACTATCGTCGTTATCTCGCCTTTCGCAAAATCTGGGTCTCCGCGTCTGTTTCCAAAGGGAACCACGTCATCAGGCTGCACCGTGCGAAGACCTTCCGCCTCGGTCAGGCCATAGACCACGCAAGACATGTTGTCTCTGGCTTGATCGACACCGCCACGAGTCAAAAGCCCGAAGAGGTGGGGGCAGTCCTCAAGGCCCTCCTCATTGGGGATCGAAGTCAGATCTCTCCCAAGACCAGAGAGGTTTTCAGCCAGACCGGAACCTCTCATTTGCTAGCCATCTCGGGACTGCACATCGGTATCGTAGCCACCCTCGCGTTTTTGAGTTTCCGGTTCATCCTCTCACGATCTCGAAAGGTTTTGTTGGCTGCGTGGTCCACAAAAGGGGCTGCTCTGCTGAGTATGCTTCCTGTCCTGTTTTATGGCTTTTTGGCCGGAATGTCCCCTGCCACGCAACGCGCTGTCATCATGGTAACCGTCTTCTTGATGGCCTTGCTATGTGAACGGGAAAGAGACACCATCAACACCCTCGCTGTAGCCGCTCTTGTAATCCTGATCATAAACCCCACGGCTCTGTTCGAGATTTCCTTTCAACTCTCGTTTACCGCCGTATTTGCCATTCTCTATGTAATGGAGCACCTTCTGTGGGCCGTGAAACTCACCGGACACCCGCCCACCGTTTACACAAGGCTGGCCTTTTTTCTCCTTGTTAGCGCAGCCGCCATCCTCGGTACGCTTCCCATAACGCTGTACTATTTCAACCAGATATCTCTCATCGGGATTCTGACCAACTGTTTCTTGGTCCCTCTGATTGGATTTCTGGTCGTGCCGGTGGGGCTCCTAGCTGTCCTGCTCCTCCCTCTCGGTACCACCTTGGCACTGTGGCCCATGAAGGCGGCGGCCCTGACCTTAGAAGGAAGCCTGGGTTTGGGCATTTTCTTTTCAAAGTGGCCGTTTGCCGCGGTTAGAACGGTAACGCCCACCTTGCTAGAGATTGGACTTTACTATGCCCTGGCTTGGGCCATCATGAACTTCCGGCGAACACGCCGCGCAAGGGTTGTACTAATCGGCCTTGCACTGGTTGTCTTAGCAGACGTAGGGTTTTGGGTCGGCGAGCGTTTCGGCCGCCGTGAATTGACCATGACGCAGATTGATGTGGGGCAGGGGAGTTCTGTGCTCTTGGAACTGCCCGGAGGTCCATGTGTACTTGTGGACGGCGGTGGATTCTACAACAATCGTTTCGATATAGGTGCTCGGGTTGTTGGGCCGTTTTTATGGAGGAAAAAAATTGCGACCGTTGAAACTTTGGTCCTTTCTCATCCCCACCCGGACCATTTGAACGGGCTATTGTTCATTGCCCGACACTTCAATGTCCGGGAGGTATGGATGAGCCAGGAGCCTTCCGATACCGAGCCCTACCGAGATTTCCTTCACATCATTGCAGAAAAGGGTATCCGTGTCCTTGGACCAAGAGAGCTCCTTTCACCGCGAATGATTCATGGTGTTCGGTTTGAGGCTATTTATCCCCCCCTGGATTTCTTGGAGCGGAAAGCCAAGGATGGCTGGCGTACCCCCAATAATAACTCTCTCGTGTTAAAAATTTCCTTTCAAGACGTATCATTTCTACTGCCGGGAGACATCGGAACCGAAGCAGAAGAGGAGCTAACATCCTTTGGCTGCGAGAACCTCAGGAGCACCATTCTCCTTGTGCCTCATCACGGAAGCGGCAGTTCAAGTACCCCTGTATTTTTAAAATGCGTTAGGCCCGAAATCGGGATCATATCATCAGGATGGAGGAACATCTTCGGAATGCCCCGGCAGAATATTCTCAAACGCTATGGAGATCTCGGGTGTCAAATATTTCGTACTGATCGTCAAGGCGCGATCACTATAACCACAGACGGCAAGCATCTCAATGCTCGGCCTCTCCTTTGAACTGCAACAGTGAGCGCATTCTCCGGCCCGATTTGTCCCGATATGTCGGGATTTATCAGGGCTGCGGGGAGCTTCAATCCTCTGAAGCAATACGACCCTCTTTTTTTAGCTTCAGGGCTTCCTCATAGACAACTTTTTTCGAAACACCGTATTTTCCGGCAACCTCTTTGGTCAGGTCCGACAAAGGGCGGCCTGTCTCGTAGCGAAGCCGCCTGAGGTCGTTTTGGAGCGCGTCCCGATCGAATTCTTTGCCCTGTGCGCAGCCTCCCACAAGTAGCGTATATTCCCCCTTCAGGGAAAGACGATCCTCTAATCTTTCGAGTATATTACTTAATGGCCCCCTCAGGATTTCCTCATGAACCTTCGTCAGTTCCCGGGCCACAACCGCGCTTCGGTTTCCCAGCAGGCGAACAATGTCTCGCATTAGGCCCACGAGCCGTTTAGGCGACTCATAGAAAATGAGGGTTCTGGGTTCTTCTTTCAGCCTTTCCAGCAATTGCCTGCGCTTGGCGGATTTACGCGGTGCAAAACCAACAAACACAAAGCTGTCCGTGGGAAGTCCTGACACACTCAATGCCGCAACCAGGGCTGATGCCCCTGGGATCGGGACAACCGGAATGGCAGCCCGGATAGCCGCCCGAACAAGATAGTGCCCTGGGTCTGATATGGATGGGGTCCCTGCATCCGTCACAAGCGCCATGGAATTCCCACACTGGAGCTTCTTAAGAAGCCCGGGGGTGCGTTTCTCCTTATTATGGTCATGATACGAGACGAGCGGCGTGGAAACCTCGTAGCGTGCAAGCAGTTTCCGGGTGTGCCTGGTGTCCTCAGCTGCAATCAGCGCCACCTCCTTCAGCGTGCGAATGGCTCGCAAGGTGATATCTTCCATATTGCCTATCGGTGTAGCCAGGACGAAAAGCGTCCCGGGTGCGGCGGCATGGGTTGGCGTGACTCGGTCAGTAGGCAAGCTCAAAGGCATTCTTGATGATTTCGACATCCGGATGGTCGGGCAGCAAACGAATGGCTACCACGTCAAATCGGGCCCCTATGTCCATTTGCCCGGTTTTTTTTAGGTATTCAAGGGCCACCATCGATATCTTACGCTGCTTTTGGGGCGTCACGGCCCATTTGGGCCCTCCAAATTCATCTGTGCGTCGGGCCTTTACCTCAATAAAGGCAAGTACGCGACCGTCTCGGGCAATAATGTCGATCTCTCCCAACCTGCAGCGATAGTTCTGTTCAATGATTTTATATCCGTCCTTTTTTAAAAATTTGACAGCAATGGCTTCCCCGCTCTCTCCGGTATGGCGCCTCTCATCGCTACCTCGGCTTTCTATTCTTCGAAGCCACCTTCTCAACATATATGCCGTCCACTTGACGGCTTCGCAAAAAGTCCGTCTGCGGCGTTGCGCTTCATCTTTCGTCGTTACGACGTACCATAAGTACCCCTCACCCCTCAAGCTTTGCGCACCTTGCATCTGGAGCTTTTTACTTTGCCGTCCGCCTGATGACTGTGTAAAATCATCAAAGTTGACAAACTCGTAAAAAGCGTTTTGCGAACGACATGAAGCATTTTGAGGAAAAAGCACTTGGGATGTTCAGCGTGAAAAAATGTTAACTGTTTGAGGGCGTTAGCCCGAATTTTAGCATTTTAGCTGAATATCTTAAGTGCGCCCAAAATGCTTACGAAGTGAGCAAAATTGACTTTTTACGAATGTAACTGTGCCGCCAAGTTCAAAACAGAGAGTTCACGTATTCTCTCACCCCGCGGAATGTCTTCCTGTGGATCCAGCAATGCCCAAAAGTGCGAATGGCAGCCCGATGTTCCTCCGTCCCATACCCCTTGTTCTTGCCAAAAGAATATTCTGGAAACTCCTCGTGGTAAAGCCCCATGATGCGATCCCGCGTTACCTTGGCAATGATCGATGCTGCAGCGATGGACGCACAACGTCTGTCACCATGTTTGATGACCTTTTGGGGAAGAGGGGATTTAACCTGAACGGTGCCGTCAATCAGCAAGTAATCAGGGGCCGGCCTCAGGTTATTAATGGCTATACGCATAGACAAGAGGGTGGCCTGCAGGATATTAATCCGGTCAATTTCTATCGGATCAACAATCCCAATTCCAATAGAAATGGCCTGCTCGTAAATCGCATCAAAGAGGTGTTCTCGCTTTTGGGGACTCAATCTCTTGGAATCATCAAGACTGGGAAGAGAGAACTTTTGAGGAAGGATGGTGGCTCCAGCTACGACCGGGCCGGCCAGGGGTCCCCTTCCGGCCTCGTCGATGCCGGCAATCTTTGAATAGCCCTGTTTCCGGGCTTCTTTCTCAAACTGCTCAGGAGCTGTATCCACGCCAAAACCTATGTCTGCCGACCTTGGCAGGCCGTGCCTCCAATAGCTGTACCGTCAAGTTTACCCCAAATGATGTGGCAGGTGGCTCCTCGCCAGAAAAAAAGGAACGGCAGTCTGCCAACGCCTACGGGGTACGCAGCTCCTTAATTCGCGCCGACTTCCCCCTTCGTTTTCTCAGGTAATACAGACGCGACCGACGAACACGCCCACGCGTGACGACCTCGATTTTATCGATGTTCGGAGAATGTAAGGGGAAGGTGCGCTCCACTCCGATTCCGTATGAGACCTTTCGCACTGCGAACGTGGCATTGGTGGTACCTTTGCGCTTCCTGATGACAACCCCTTGAAAAATCTGAATCCGCTCCTTGTCCCCTTCTTTGATCTTAACGTGCACCTTGACGGTATCGCCGGATTTGAAATACGGCAGGTCAAATCGCATGTGTTCTTTTTCGAGAGCCTTGATGACTTCCATATCTTCCTCCAATCAAACTGAGCTAAAGTGCCTGAAGTACGTAAAGTGGCCTGAAGTGGCGACCCGTCCGCCAAGATCTCCCTCTATCACGGTCCGGCGGAACTTCAAGAAAATCTTTTCAAAGACTGTTTCTTGCTGCGTTCGACTTTGGGCCCTTGGGTCACGTTACATCGCTTTTGGCACGTTATTGTTTTCTCCCTAAAAGCCTGTCAAGAACAATCGCAGCAGCTGAGCGAACCGACAGATGGTTGTATCCGCTTCGCCCCGTGATAGGGGCCAGAACATAGTCGGCTTTGTCAATAAACTCTTGCGTCAACCCCCACCCGGTGCCAAAGAGAAGCAGGTAAGGACGTTTATCTTGTATCATCTCGGCCAGCGCAGCATAATTGATGTTACGCGCATGGGGCCTCGCATCGGTCACAACAGTCGCCGGTTCTCCCTCACCATTACAAGCGACGTCATCCCACACAGCCTCGAGAGACACAGCCACCCTGATCAGTTTCAGCGCCTCGCAACGGTCTGGATTGTACTTAGCGCCCGCGCCTTCAGTCCAGTGAGCAACAATCCGCTCAACAAGCTTTCGCTGGTCTTCCAGAGGCGTGACCACATAGAATGCTCGCACGCCATAGGTTTTCGCAGCCCTTGATATGTCGTGCAGGTCAAGGTTGCTGACTGCGGATGCAATCACCTCCCCGTTGATGTTATACACCGGGTGGTGAATCAGGGCCAAGTAAAGGTTGCCTGAGGCTCTCAAGATGCTGTGAAATGCTTACCAATAATGGTTTTGATATCCTTCTGGAGTCTTTTCATGAACTCCATATCGCTTCTTGTAAGAGGCTGATCCATGAGCAACTCGGGCCGGTTTAACACGGTGCGGACCAGCGAGGCCTGCCGCCGCCACTGCTTTACCGCCTCATGGTTACCAGAAAGCAATACCTCCGGCACATCGGCTCCCTCAAAAGATTTAGGCCGCGTGTACTGCGGATGCTCCAACACGCCGGCTGAAAACGAATCCTGCTGCGCTGAGTCTTCACTCCCAAGGGTGCCTGGAATCAAGCGACTCACAGCATCGATGACAACCATGGCAGCAAGTTCACCACCCGTCAGCACATAATCTCCGATGGAGAGTTCATCATCCACGAGGTGCTCACGAACGCGCTCATCAATTCCCTCGTAGCGCCCACAAACCAAGATAAGCCCTGTGCATCCTGCGAGTTCTTGAGCAACCCGCTGGGTAAAGAGCCGACCCTGAGGCGTCAACAGCAGCGTGCAAGACTCGGGATGTTTTTTTCTGGCATGCCGAATCGCTTCTGCCACCGGCTCTGGTTTCATCACCATCCCGCAACCGCCGCCGTAAGGTCGATCGTCTACAGTGCGGTGTCGGTCCTCAGCAAAATCCCTGATGTCTACAGGCTCGACCGATATATAGGCGCCCTCAATGGCCCTCTTCACAACCCCGCCGGATAGGAGGGCCGAAAACATCTCGGGAAATATGGTAAGAACCGTGAAATTCATCTGCCAGAAGTTAGGAGGTTTGCCCTAATTACGCCTCCAGGCCTTCGGGAAGGTCCACCCGCAACACGCCGTGTGTTGGATCGATGTCAACTACGACAGAGTCGATGGCTGGAATCAACACCTCATTTTCTCCGTCTCGCACGACGTACACATCATTGCTCCCTGTGGGTAAAATGGCTGCCACGCGACCGAGGCAGCGGTCATCCAGCGTAAGAACCTCCAGGCCAATCACCTGGTACCAGTAATACGTCCCCTTTTCCGGTTCAGGCAGGGCGGTTTTATCGATGCAAAGGTCATAGCCGACCCACTCTCTAGCTGCGTCAAGAGAAGCAATACCTTCTAAGGCCAGGAGAATGCCATGCTTGTGTGGACGGGCCGATTCTATCCTGAATGTCACAACTGGCTTGCCTTTGCGCCTAAAAGCCAGCTGCCTGCCTGGTGCAAAGGAGTCCGCAGATTCGGCGTAGGAACTTACCTTGAGATAGCCCTTAATCCCGTGGGTTCCCACAACTTTGCCAATGGGAATAAGGGCGTCCTCATGCATGGCACGTTATTCGATGATCTCTAACACGGACCGCTTTTTGATTTTGGCAGAGGCTGCGCTCAAAATAGTCCGTATGGAGCGGGCTGTACGGCCTTGCTTGCCGATGATCTTTCCCAGATCTTCCTTGGCTACTTTCAGTTCAATGACCGAGGTCTGTTCACCTTCCACTTCGGAAACCACTACCTGCTCCGGATAATCCACCAGCGCTTCGGCTATGTACTTGATTAAGTCCTTCATCCCCCGACCTCCCCAAAGTGTTACAAGAGAAAACCGCTGTTCCGAAAAAAGGTTAGTTACTGTACAAAGCCCGTCTTAAGCCTTTTCTGAAAAGAAGCCCTCTTTTTTTAATAAACTCCTGACAGTTGCCGTTGGAGCGGCCCCTTTTTCAATCCACGCCTTCACACGATCCTGCTTCAAGGTCACTGCAGCGGGCTTCTTCAGTGGATCATAGGTCCCAACGAGCTCCAGAAACCGGCCGTCCCGAGGCGCGTCACTCGAGGCCACGACGATACGATAATACGGCTTTTTCTTGGCGCCATACCTGGCCAATCTAATCTTGACAGACATCCGACTCCTCTTCCTCCTTATAACCGCAACCCTCCTCGCCCGAAAGTGCGAAGGCCGCCTTTGTTCAATTTCTTTATCATCTTATTGACTTGCACATAGTTTTTCAGAAGTTGATTTACCTCCTGTACAGTCGTGCCGCTTCCCGAAGCTATCCGTTTGCGCCGGCTTGCATTTACAATGCTGTGGTTCCGACGCTCCCCCACAGTCATAGAGTCGATGATGGCAGTAATACGAACCAGTTCTCGATCATCCACTTTGAACTGCTTGAGCTGCTTGAGCTTACCCATTCCCGGAATCATCGCCAGCAAATCCTCTAAGGAACCCATCTTTCGGATTTGTACCATCTGGTCACGAAAGTCCTCCAGGGTAAACTCGTTTCGGCGCAGCTTTTTTTCCAGTTCCAGCGCCTTTTTTTCGTCCATGCTCATCTGTGCCTTCTCGATGAGAGAAAGCACATCACCCATGCCCAGGATCCTTGACGCCATCCGGTCTGGGTGAAAGGGCTCCAAGGCATCCAGTTTCTCACCCACACCCACAAACTTAATCGGTTTTGAGGTGATCGTTTTTATGGATATTGCTGCGCCACCACGCGCATCCCCTTCCATTTTTGTAAGAATGACGCCGCCAATATCGAGTGCATCATCAAAGGCCTTGGCCATATTCACCGCATCCTGTCCCGTCATGGCGTCAGCCACCAACAGTATGTCAGACGGACGCACGGTCTCCTTGATCTGCCCCAGTTCAGCCATTAAGGCCTCGTCAATATGAAGTCGTCCGGCCGTATCAATGAGAAGGGAATCAAAGCCCCCCTGGCGCCCTGTCAGGAGCGCATTTCGACAAATATCCACGGGGGCCATGTCCTTGGTGGCTGCAAAGACCTCCGCACCTACTTGCCTTCCGATCTTCTTCAACTGGTCAATAGCTGCCGGACGATATGGGTCAGCAGGGACAAGGTAAGGTCTCCGACCGTGGCCCATGAGCAATTTCGCCAGCTTGCCGGCCGTCGTTGTTTTTCCGGAACCCTGCAAGCCAACAAGCATCACCACAGCCGGTTGACTACCAGTCAGACACAGATCTACGTGTTTGCTTCCCATGAGCTGGGTCAGTTCTTCATTCACAATCTTGACAACTTGCTGTCCTGGTGTAAGGCTATCCAGGACCTCCTGGCCAATGGCACGTTCTCTAATGGAGGCAATAAGATCCTTGACGACCTTGTAGTGAACGTCAGCTTCGAGAAGAGCCAGGCGCACCTCTTTTAGCCCGGCGTCGATGTTCTTCTCGGTCAGTTTGCCGTGGCCCTTGAGCTTCTTGAAGGCAAGGTTTAATTTATCGGTAAGATTCTCAAACATATCAATTCTCTATTATGCACAAATTATTATAATTATTATCACCGAAAATATGTGTCAAGGAAATAGTTAAAAATGTACGGGCCCATCTACAGAAACAAGGTAACCTCGTGGAGGTCTGTGTTTCTCCTATGTCTTTTCCTCGAGATGTAAAAAACCTCACGGAAGCCTCTCTTTTGAGGTGGCTCGGTGAACACGACATTGCCGCCTATCGGGCTGGCCAGATTCTCAGGTGGGTCTACCACCGAGGCGCCTGCTCCTTTTCGGAGATGACAGATCTTTCCAAGGACCTCAGGAGATTTCTATCTGAGACAATGGCCATAACGCAGGTTGAGACAAAACAGGTTCAGACCTCAACGGATGGCTCCAGGAAATACCTTTTTCGTTTGCACGACGGCCAACACGTCGAAAGTGTCTTGATTCCAGAACCTGGCCACTGGACACTGTGCGTATCGACCCAGGTGGGCTGTGGCATGGGGTGCAAGTTTTGCCTCACCGGTCGCGGCGGGCTGGTGCGGAATCTTGAGCCTTCGGAAATCGTCAATCAGATCTGCGCCGTACGAGAGGATCTTCAAGGGCCAGACCCCCTGACCAACATCGTCCTCATGGGAATGGGAGAACCGCTTGCCAACTACAACAGTGTCGTGCAGGCTATCGGGACCATTACAGGCAATAATGGCCTTCAGTTTTCTAGTCGCCGGGTCACCCTTTCCACAGCCGGGCTAGTCCCAAGGATAGATGACCTGGGGCGCGACGTGAAGGTCAACTTGGCAATTTCTCTGAACGCGGCAGACAACGACACCCGAAGCCGGTTGATGCCCATCAACCGGACCTATCCGATCGAGATGCTACTTTCCGCCTGCAGAAGGTTTCCGCTCCCCTCTCGCCGCACGATCATGTTCGAATATGTTCTGATTGCCGGGGTGAACGACGCGCCCCAGGACGCGGAGCGTTTGGCAAAATTGTTGAGGCCTTTGCGAGCCAAAATCAATTTGATACCCTTTAATCCATTCGAGGGAACGGAGTTCAAGACGCCTGAGGAGGGTGTCATCCTCGCTTTTCAGGAGATTCTCCTAAATCGTCATTACACCGCCATCATTCGCCACAGCAAGGGGCGTGACATCTGTGCGGCCTGTGGGCAGCTCTGTCCCAAGGCGTGAGGCCGATCCAAGGTCATTGATTCCCTATGGTGTTCAGGCAGGTGTAATTGCCAAGTCTTATCTCAGAAGGGTGCAGCTGGTAGCGAAGCGCTCATAGGGTAGGGCGCTTGGTCCTTCTGGGGCGGTTCCCACAGATACGTTCCGATTCGCGGAGCGTTTACGGCTTCGGTTTACAGTGTGAACTCCCATCCCTCTTTGGCAGCAAAGGTATTCGGGAAGTCCTTGCGAGCCTCTTCCACGATGGCGTCGATCATGTCGTCTGACAGGGAGGCGTCGAAGTGAAAAAGGTGGAGGGCCCCGACATTGGCAGCCTTGGCAACCTTGATCCCTTCCTCGCATGTGCTGTGGCCCCAGCCAACCCGCTTTTTATACAGTTCCGGCGTATATGCGGCGTCATAAATCAGGACGTCGCTGTGATCAGCCAGCTCCAAGAGGGTCGGATCCGGGGCTGAATAGTGTTCTGTATCCGTTGCATATACGATCGACTTCCCTTGGCTGGAGATCCGGTAACCAAATACGCCGGCCGGATGGTTTAACCTGCGATTTGTTACCTCCATGCCATTTATGTCCAGGATTTGTCCCCGTTTTAAGTTCACAAATGCCAAAGTGGATGCCATTTCCGCCATCGAGACAGGAAAGTTCTGGTATTCTTGTTGCTGTCTCAAGGTATCTTCCAGGCTGACGCCGGCAATGGAAGGGCCGTAAAGCTGGAAAGAATTCCCTGGAATATAGGCTGGCACAAAGAAGGGAAAGCCCTGGATGTGATCCCAGTGGAAGTGACTGAACAGGAAGGCAGCTTGTCCCTGTCCCCGACCAAAGGGGGTACTCATGAGTTCATTGCCAAGAACGCGCAGGCCCGTGCCACCGTCCAGTATTAGCAGGTTATCGCCGTTCCAGACTGCCACGCAAAGCGTATTTCCCCCGTATTTTAGCGTATGGCGGTCTGGCGCAGGAATAGAGCCCCTTACGCCGTAGTACTTGACCTTCACTTTTAATTCACCTTGATTTTTTCTAACAAAGGGAATTGGGAGTGTCAAGGTGGCAACTTTCGCATGGGGGGTTGTCCGGCGGGTTGGCCTTTCCCTGCCAATCTAACTGTGTTATAGGGCACGAACAGCTGACCGCCCGGCTGGACACGCCCCTCTTCTTTGCATTTCATAGAATAAGGAGGCGCCATGGAAATATCTGACATGAAAAAGGCACTGGTCGACAACATCAGAAGCCCTGAAACCATAGACCCGGGCGTGCTGCAGGTGCTCGACTATGCCTACAGGACCCAGAGGGATATAGAGATCAAGATAGACCAGCCCGAATTCACTTCGGTGTGTCCCTTATCAGGCCTTCCCGACTTTGGATGTATAACGATTCGTTACCAACCCAATCACAAGATTATTGAATTGAAATCTTTGAAATACTACCTCTTACAATACCGAGGTGTCGGCATCTTTTACGAACACGTGATCAATAGAATCTTAGAAGATTTGGTTTCGAGCGTGCGCCCCAAGTTCATGGAAGTCGTGGGAACCTTCACGCCGCGGGGCGGCATGAGCACAACCGGGCGGGTTGAATACAGGCAGGAAGGACAGCTCCTGTGAGTGGTTACAGGTTAAACCCGATCGGCTGGGTCCGTTCTCCGTTGAAAGATATTGCTGATGCCCCACATCAGGGCCGCCCCGCAGGGATTGAGGCAGAAATAGTCATGGAGGAAAGGGTCTTGCAGGGGTTGGACGGCATCCATGCCGGCGACAAGCTTTTCGTCATGTGCTGGTTTCACGTGGCAGACCGCAAAACTCTCAGGGTCCATCCAAGGGGCGATCCAGCCATTCCAAAGCGGGGGGTCTTTGCAACCCGCAGTCCAGACCGTCCCAACCCGATTGGCCTGAGTCTGGTAGATGTCCTTGCCGTGGAAGGGCCCATCCTGAAGGTTCGTGGATTGGATGCGGTGGATGGCACGCCTGTTGTGGACCTCAAACCATACGTGCGTTGTTTAGATCACTAGAAGCTGCCCATCCGCGAAGGCACTTATCGCGGCGGACGAGGGAAATTCGGCTCTATGCCGAATAATGCACCTTCTCCTTAGTCAGTGAACCCGAGTAGTCCGCAGAAATGGAAGGTGGAAGGTGTTGGAGGGTGCAAGGAATCCCTTTGGACGGCGTTTTACTTTACCAATTGACCCGGGATATGTTAGCGCACTTTGCGAACGCAGGAGCTACCGGAGATGTAGAGGCATGAGGATGATACACAATAGAGGCCCCACTTTTGTTGTTTTCTGTTTGGCTGTGATTTTTCTGGCAAGTGGCTGTGCTGCAACCAAGAAGATAGGCAAAGACATTACCGGCGGCGGGAGCTTAAGGAAAAAAGTAGCATTCCTGCCCAACTCGAACAAGGCTGGTTCCGCAGGTGAATTGTTTCAGAAGGGAGTCAGAGCCCACTTCAAAGACTTTGTGGGGCGCTCGTGTGATCACCTCGTCGTCATGGATTCCCAAGAAGCGCGTGAGCTCCTGGCAGGCGCACCCCGTCTTCCCTCTGGCCAGATCGACAACCTGGCTCTGGCCGAGCTTGGCAGGGCACTTGGTCTCAATGTGGTACTGGAGGAAAGGGCTTCTGGGCCTGAATGTGTGACCTCCAAACGCGGCATTTGGGGGTTTAGAAGCACCCGCACATTCGCTGAGCTCTCAGTGAGCCTCAAGGGTTATGACACGCAGAGCGGGGCTGTCCTTTTCGAAGAGGCCGTCACGAATGCGGTCGAAATCTCCGAACGTGAGTGCGGGGATGTCAGGGAAAGAAGTGGACGCCAAACGCATCTTGCAGACCCTCTTCTGGCAAAAATTATACCTGAGTTAGGTGAAAAGGGCTGTGAACTGTTAGGCGACCAACTCTGGAAAGGCTATATTATTTCTGCCTCAGACCACACGTTTACGTTAACAGCTGGCGCAGATGTGGGGCTTGCCGAAGGCGACGTTCTGGAGGTATTTGGGAGGGGTGAACCGGTCAAGGGGCATGCGGGTCAATCCTACCTGGTCTCGGGTCCCAAGATAGGCGAGCTAAAGATTACCAGGGTGTACGGAAACCGGGCTGAGGCCACGGGAGACCTTGCAAGTAACCCTCAAGAGATCAGCCACGTTAGGTTGAAGCGATAGGGTCAAGCCCTCCCCAAGATGCGGTAGACACTCACAGGATCCCCCAGACCCTTCATGACCACCGAAGACACCAGTTTCTCGGCAAGAAACCTGTCAGATACCTCCGCGTAAGTGTTCTCACTGACTAATATTTCGCGGCCCTTGGCCAGCTTTTCCAAACGTGCGGCAATGTTGACCGGCATGCCAAAGGCCGTGTATTCCTTCTTTCTCAATGAGCCGAACACACCGGTGACCACCTCTCCGGCACAGATACCAATACCGACCTTCAAAGGAAATCCATTATTCTTATGCAGTTCTTGGCTGAGCGTCCAGATGGTCTCCTGCATCTCTATGGCCGACTCTATGGCCCTCAGGACATCGTCCCCATAGGATATGGGTGACCCATAGAGCACCATCACAGAGTCTCCCATATGCTTATCTACTGTCCCGTTATGGCGGTAGGCTATCTCCCCCAGAGGCGTAAAATAGTACCGGTTCAGAAAAGCCGCGATCTCTTCGGGAGGCATCTTCCGAGAAATATCGGTAAAGCCGCGGATGTCGCTAAAAAGTATCGTCGCCTCTTGCCTTTTGGGTTCCATAATAGCTGGGTCGCACTTGATCTCTTGGTATATTTCCTCGGAGATGAACTGTTTGAGGCGTTTTCTAATCGTAATTTCCTGAATCTTGTTCCGAAGCTCCACGTTGTCAAAAGGCTTGGTGAGGAACCCGTCAAGCCCCTCATTGGTGGCCCGTATGGCGCTCTCCATAGTCGCGTAACCGGTCAGAAGTATGCGGATAATCTCTGGATTAATGCAGAAAATGCGGGCAAGGGTTTCCATTCCGTCCAGCCCGGGCATCTTGTAGTCTGAGATCACCATGGCTATCTCGGATCGGTGCTGTTGAACCATTTTAATCCCGGTTTCGCCATTTTCTGCCGTGTAAATCGTGTAAGGCTCGCGCCTGAGTGCCCGTGTTACCGAACGTCGCACTCCCTCCTCGTCATCGATGAACAAAAGGCCCGTCATTGCCTCACCGTGCTTGCTCCGGTCCACTGCCGGTTGTAAAACCACAAAAGGCATGGCGAAAGCTTGCATCCGGACCAGCCGTCCGTGGTTCTTACAAGCTCTCTTTTGGTGCTCTGTCCTATACAAATTTTGCTGATGATGTTTCCTCCCCGCAAGTACCCTTTTCTCGTAGGCCGTGCCTTCGGAACAGATGACCAAACTAGTGTTGTGTCCCAGGAATAAGTTCTATTACTGATACTGGAGCCGAAAGCCTTTTCCGAGCGACATTGCGCTTTTTCGGAGCCGGACTTCAGCTGAGTGGAGCCTTAAGAATCATAAACTGTTTGAGGGCCTTAGGCCCGAGTTTTAGCGCTCCGGTTGCGCCTGACGGCTTGAACAGAAGCACTGTGTGCATGATTTAGCGGAGCGAAGTTGATGTCCCGAAAACGCTCACGGAGCAAGGAAAATGGCTTTTTGGCGATTCCATATTCTTGGAACAAACTCCT
>JBFEUB010000024.1:0-24423 GCA_041547605.1 Desulfobacteria bacterium | reverse complement strand
GCGCAACAACTCGGGCGGAGCCCTCAGACAGCTTGCAATTTTAAACGCCAGTCACATTCAAAAATCTTCTCCAAAATTGCACAATGTCGTTCGCCAAATAATATTTTCAATCATCAACGACTTGCGAGCAAACGGAACATATTTCAGTCTAATATTTTGCGAGGTTATTCACCCGCAGCAGCAAGTGCATTCTGTGCAGTTTGCTGCCCGGAAGTTCAATGATTTAAGCGGGAGCCCCCTTTCGTCGCATTTGTTGCTTTATTTTTCATCTCAAGAATCCTCTCCATGGATAGTTTGGCACACTCCATAGCCCTCTTGAGATGCTCCTGTTGTCCTGTCTTCATTGCTATTTGGAGAAAATCCTCTTCTCGTGCGCTTATTTGTTCCAAAAAATTCAGATCCTTGCTCTCTCCCAGTCTTGCCAATCCTCGACTCACAATTTTCAGCAGTTGCAGGAGAGACGGCAGGAAGCGTTCGCTTTCACCGAACCAATAGATCCCTTGTTTGGGATTTCCGTAAACTTCGGCTGCATTTCTTATCAAAATACGCGCCGTGTTTCCACGTATGAGTGAAAGGAATATAAGAACTTCTTTTTCCAATGAAAATATGTCACGAAGAGACAGCGGCGCACCTCCAGCTGGCGGGCGTACCAAGGCTTCAGTAAGTTGTCTGTGAATCGTTCTGAACTTCTTAAAGAATTTTTCCTGGTTTCTGTCTATGAGGTTCGACGAAACATTGGCTAGCTTGACATCCAAATCCTTGGTGTTGGTAAGAACGTCCTCAGGGGTGATTTCGATGTCTTTATGGTCTCCTTGAGTATAATTGCTAATGAGTAAAGTGGCTAACACAAGGGCACTCCTGTCAGTGACAGTAATCGAGTCAGGATCATTGGAAAAATCTGTAAGCAGGGTGCGCAGAATTTCCTGAGGCTTTTTTATTCGAGGAATCAACATCTGGAGGCAACCCAAAAGGGCTAACCGATCCTGGCGTTCCGACATCTGCTTGAAGTAATGCCACAAGAACTCGAAGATCTTGTTTCCATACTTGGCAAACTGAGGGATGTTTCTCCCAAAGGAGTCCCTGAGAAAACAGCCGTCGTCGTCAAAGCAGGTCTTAAATATCTCGATGAGGTTCCTTGCTTCATCCGCTGAAATGCCAAAGTCCTTTGCAATGACCTTGTAGTCTTCTTCGTCAAAGCTTATGCCCCGGTCAGCCAGGTTTTTTATCTTATTTTTCATGGCCGATCGTGCTTTAAAAAAGCTTAATAGCCCCTTCAGTTTTGAATGGATTTTCCCTATTGTTGTCTCTGTTTCACCATGCTTGGCCTTGATTACTTCGCCATCAACCTCTATGTTGTCATAGGTGTCGTCGGAAACCTGATCAAGCCGCTGTTCAACATTGTCAAGCACTTCCTTCATCACCGGTTTGCCATGATCTTTTTCCTCGATAGAATTTAGTAAGTTGGAGGCCAGATGAAGGCGCTCCCCAAGATTTTGCGAATCAATCTCGTGAAAATCATCCCCGTACACGCTTCCCATAATACGCGCAGTATCTTGAGGGGAGGTGCCAAACTTGCCTATCACTAGCCGGGCGACCTCGGTCTTTCTCTTTGTAACGACTTCCTGTTCATTGTCTACCATCAACCACTTGACGTTGTTCACCTCTATGGGCGGAGGCGTCAGCTTTTTCCGAATAGACTTGATCCCCAAGATGGCATTGTAGACGCTTGCAAACTGCTGTTCCGATGCCTCGTACTCCGGTCTGCGCATCCAAGTGTCAACCTTGTGGACCAAAGCCTTCATTGTTTCAGCCTTCATTCCGTTTACTCTGGCCAGCATGGTTAGGTTGAGATCGGGATGATCGAGTTCATCATGGACCAGCGGAACGGATGTTTCAGGGTGGGTCTTTTCGGCTGCCCCAGAAGGAGCCGTCTTCAAAGCGTGACTGCACCGGGACAGGATGTATAGCGCAATCCAAATAGCTTTCGAAGAGGCTGGGGACTCGTCTGGAATCTGCAAAAAGAGGCTGTTGATTCCGTGTTCGGAGAACACCTGAAAGCCCTTAGTCAATTGTGTGTGAAAATCCGTTGAAAAATCCTCAAGGTTCTCGACCATGGTAACAGCAGTGGCCATGTCGAAGAGGATGTTTCCGAACAGGACAACGTAATCAATTTTTTCCGAGGCGGCAGTGCCTGTCTTAAGTCCCCGAAATCGTATAAGGATCTTTCCATCGTGACCTGGCGTCTGACTCAGTTTACGGAGAACTCCAAGGAACGCATGCAAGAACCGCTTTCCCTCCTTCGCATCTTTCACCAAATGGACATTTTCAAGACACGCACCCAAAAGATTTACGAGTTTCCCAAGAAGTCCTCGGCAGGCATTCAGCTTTCTTTCTTCCTCGCTCAACGTCTTGTCCAGAGACGTCTCCCTGCCAAAGTCGACTCCTCCAATCTGTTGAAAGAGCATTTCCGCCTGTTTGTCCAACATGAATGTGGTTTCTTCCATCGTCAACCAATCCCTATCCTAGGATCATCATTGAGCCGAGAGCCGACACACCCTTTTTGGGGTACAGGTTCTCAAAGAAAATTTTGTTACTGAAGATAGTTCTCAGTGGTCTCAACCAGTTCCGACAGATCAAATGGCTTGTGCAAGTATGCTCTGGAACGACTCAATTTCCTTTTTACTCTGCTGAGAAATCCGTCTTTGTTTATTAATTCAATGACAGGAATATCCTTAAGCCCTGAATTTTCCTGTATAATAGCAAGTACTCTCTGGGCATCTAATTTGGGGAGCATAGTGTCCATAAGGATCACATCAGGTCTTGTTTGGTCCAAGCAGTTTATAGCCTCAAGGCCGTCTTGTGCTTCTATGACTTCATGTCCCCGTTTAGATAAAGTAATGGATATCACCTTTCGCACGGTAGGGCTGCCTTCCACGACGAGAATCTTCTTCTGCCCTTTCCTATCAAGGGCCGTTGGCGCAACATCGGATCCAATTTTTTTCTCCACGGTCTCTTGGACAAACACATCATTACTCGAGGTGAGGAGACCCATTAACGTCTGCAATTGGTCGGCATAGAATTTCTTCTCCGGGAAACTCTCGACGGTGTTGTTCAGCTGATATAGTCCTTTCTCCCACTGCCCGAGGTTGAGATAGGCAATGCTCAAATAGTAGTGAGCATCACCATTGGTTTCCCTGGTGACAACCCTCGTGTACTTGTCAATTGCCTTTTGGAGTTGCTCTCGCTTTGCAGCTTCTGAACGCGTCAGCAACTGATCATCAATAAACAGGTATGCCCGGCAATATGGGCATTCAAGACGCTTCCCATTCAACGGTGCCCAGCAAAATGGACAACGCGAGAACTGCTCTCCTCTGAGCACTTTCTTCGCAAGTTCGAATTTTTTGATCTCTTCCAAGACCTCAAGATCCTTGCTGGCAATCTTCCTCGCATTGTTAAGAGACTTCTCTATCGACGTTATTTTGTTGGTGACGCGTGAATACCATAGCCATCCTCTATGGTTCCTCGGATTCGCCTTTATAAAAGCATTTAGCCTTTTTCTAGCTTCCTCGTAATGACCTCCCTCAGCCAAAGTGATAATCTCATCAAATACTGGGTCAGGAGGGGAGTCGACATCAGCTTTTTTGTCTTTGGCCTGAGCGGCTTGTATCAGGAGTTGGTTGATGGGGGAACGGATTCTCCTTTTGTTGCCGGACAATCCGTTGACCTTTAACTTCGTATTCTGCCACCTGAGCACCTCGATGACAGCGTCGTCACCTGTCAAGTCATTGGCCTCAGCATCAATCAACTTTCCATTTTCCAAATGCAAGTATCCGACATTCTGCTGGGAAGCAACCTTTACAGTGCACGTCTTTTTTTCATTGTTAAGCGCTTTCAGGAAATTCGGCACAGTGAAGTCACTAATCAGGACCTTTGAACTCTCATCCAGCACACCCATCATCTTTTCGAGCAGCTCAAAAAGGACAAACGGCTTTTTGAGATAATCCGAGACGCCCATCTGATCTAGCCTGCTTTTCAGTTCAGGGGTGTCGGCTGTCACAACGATGACCGGAATGTCTCTGTATTCGCTCTGCTTCATGTAAGCGATGAGTGCAAACCCATGCGTAGCTAACCCCTTGATGTCGCACACAACAAGATCTACCTTGAACCTCGTCAAAACACTTACGGCCTCCTCGCCGTTCGTGGCGGACTTGACAATAAGGTCCGTGATCTGTCTCGTTGTGACCGATCCATAGGCTTTCAGCCCATCGACTACGAGATGTTGGAATTTCTTTTCATCATCAACTATCAGGATTGTTTTCATGTCACCATAATGCCTCCCATAAGTTAGGCATGAACAGGACGTTTTGAACTGATGACCGAAGCTGCAGTGACCACAAAACGCTTTGCCCTGCGACCCGTCCCTCGGGTTTCTTCTGGAATGGAAATGATTCCCTTCTTGGCATTATGTCAGTTCTTTGACGATTCGCTATAGGCTTTGCTTGCAGAGCACCTGTTCTATAACGCCGTTAATTATGGACAAAATATTTCAAGCGAGTTGTCTCGAGGGCCGCCAAACCCTTCAAATGGCAAACCGGATCGCCTCCTGGTCATAAAAACGTAAAGGGTTGAAGGGCATTCTTACCCGCTAGCATGTCCAACAACTAACCAATATCGCTCAAATATTGCCATGACTAGCCCTGTTCCGCTTTTTTCCTCGACAGCCAGATAGTGAATCCTCCCCTGGGTTCCGTCTTTTGGCAGCACTGCGTCCGGGGAGCAAGCCCGTCAAACGCAAGCCCATAGATGCTGATATTACCGAATTAACCCACTTTTTCCTCTAGACGCATGCCGCATAATACGAGAACAACCTAATTGTGGTGCAGCAAGACTCATGCCACATCAGTCATTTTTGATAACAAGAAACCTGCTTGAAAATGATGAAGTCGGAAAATCGTTTCTAGGCGAGCGTTAGTGTGATTTATGCGGTGACGTTGTGTGAGAATCGATTGGTCCGTCATGTTTTTTGAAACAAAGGCCTTAATCGGCCCAATCATTGTCAGATTACAAAGTGTTGCAGTGAAAGTGAATATTTTTTAGAAGGTTGCGCTCTATGAACCCACAGGCTTCGATAGAGGCCCTTATTCACCCGTAGCAAAGGAAGGCGTAATTACGATTGAATGCTTTTTTGAGCGGCGTAACTACCTTATACTTTTTGACAAAACTCATTTCTCTATGGTAGTGTATTTTTAAATCCTTTCATCATTCCGCAACCTTTGTCGGCACTTACGGGGTTGGGCTTTTTTCATGGCAAAACAAAAAAACATCTTGGCTATTGTTGGGCCCAAGGGAGGGGTAGGCAAGACCACGATTTCCGCGAATCTTGCTATTGCATTGTCAAAATTGGGGAAAAAGGTCATTGCTGTTGATCTGGACTTTGGGGCGTCAAACCTGCATGCGATCTTCGGCATCAAGGAAACTACGTATAATCTCAACGATTTTGTGTCAAATAAAGTTGGGAATCTTATCAGTATTATTCTGGATACGGAAATAAGAAATCTGGGCATAATTTGCGGAGGTGATGCGCCGGGTATAACGAATATGCCCTATCAAAAAAAGATGAAACTGATTAGGCATCTGTCAACGCTGGAGTGCGACTTCGTGATCCTAGACCTGGCACCGGGGGGTTCCTATAATGTGGCTGATTTTTCAATCGCCGCTGAAGAGACGCTTCTTGTGACAACCGCTGAAGTGCCATCCCTATTGAATGTATACAGCTTCATCAAGGCCGCTGTTTTCAGACGCCTCAATTTTTTGTTCAAATACAAAAAATCTTTTGAGCTTTTGGAGCTCTTGGAAAGGGCAAAGGACTTTGACAACTACCCCCACCTCAACACCATGGAAGGCTTGTTGGAGGAGGCTAGTGAGATTAATTATGAAGTAGCTCATTATGCGACAATGATTTTGTCGGAGTTTAAGCCCTTTGTGGTTATCAACAGGGTCTTCACGATGAGCGATGCCGACGCGGGTAAAGTTATTCAGAAGCTCATGCGAAAATATCTCTCCATTGATAGCGGGGCGATAATGACGATACGCGAAGATAACGAAGTAAAACAAGCTATCTCAAAGATGAAACCGATAATGATCGATGCCCCGAATTCAATCTTCTGCCAAGATATCGAACAAATCGCCATAAGGCTCTGTAAGTAAAGTGGAACTTGCAATCCCGTCGTACATGCGATAACCTTTTGGAATGTATAAACAAAACCAAGGATAAACATTTAACTATTTGAAAACACTGCCGCATCCAGGCGATCCGATTTTAAAGCGTCTCAAACTCGCGCATAAGTAGGCGCTTTCACATTCCCAAACTGATCGGACTGTGACGACAACCGTCACCGTGGCACTAACATTATTGATAGATCCGAAACTTTTTTCGTTATGGGTAGGTTCTTCCTCCTTGCCAATAGGGGCTTTCCCGGAGTAAGAGCCTATTCTATTTCTCGCCGGATAAGTAGAACTTATCCAGGTCCTACGCCAGAAGCGGAGGGTGTGGAACAGATATTCATTTCCTTCTTGGAACAAATTACCCCGGCTTGTCGCCTTATGTCAAATTAGACGCGTATAAGAACCAGATCTTATCAGGGATCTGTGCTGCTGCAAGTAAAGCCCTTGTTAGAAGATATTTGACACAAGCAATAGGCTTATGAAATGCCATCTTGACCTTTGTATCAAGTGAAGCCTCGCCGCCCTGCAGTGCGGGGGTTTTGCCTTGTGGCAGCACCGAGTGTCCGGAGAGCAAGCCGCTCAAAAGACTCCGTCTTCCTCGACGGCCGAGGAGCGGAAAGGGAAATTTTTGCGAAGCCGTCAATCGTGGTTGGGAAAAAAAGGCTGAAAGGGATCACATGAATATACGGGTTGAGAATGAGGTTCCAATGTCCGCACAGGAGCTGTGGCGAATCATGCACACGTCTGAATTTGACGCATTTGCAGCCAGAGAATACGAACTTATGGCATACAAGGAACTTGAGAAAGAGGTTTCGGACAACCTCATACACAGGCGGCTGCGCGTCATCACTCGTACGGGCCTGTCATATATACCCATGGGTATAGCGCATAAGATCATCGGCGATAATGCAATCATCTATGAAGAAATTCAGGATATATATAAGGATCGTTATGAAATGCATTGGGAAAACAAATGGATCGAACCGCCAGCGTTTAAAGACAAGATTCAAGTGTCCGGCTGGCTGCGACTCATTCCCATTGATGAAGGCCGGTGTAAGCGGATCAGGGAAATGAGTGTACACATTCGCATATTCGGTGTCGGCCGCCTACTGGAAGGCATGGTTGTTGAACAGGCAAAAAAAACAAGCGAAAAGTTTTCTCAAGTGGTGGCCAAGTGGAAATCTGAGAATGCCCGATTCCGTACATCATAAAATGCAGTAGCCCCCAATTTTGCCCGTTCCGTACGTGGCATCTTCTTGTCTGTTACGAGCTTACAAGGAAGATGAAACAGGTCGGGAGCAAGGATGAGGTATTCCGCCCACTTGCCGGCCCGGCCGAGCCATTCTTCATCTGAGATTTTGATAAAAATCGTTGGTATGCTGATCCATGGAACTCGATGCGGGTGAAGGCGGGATTCTAATTCAATCTAACTTCAAAAAACCTTTCAAATCGGATTCAATGCCATAGCCCTGTAAACGTTCTCTCTCCCGTTTCGAAGAAAGAACCTCCTTGACCTTTGAGGCAATAAGCTCGGGGTCAAGAGGGTCAGGGAGACAAAACCCTTCCCGAACGCCCTCTCCCCCAAATGTATCCACAATTGATCGGTCTCCAAGCACAATCACGGCAGTCTCCCCGAGAGTCCGGCATAAATTCTTCAACAAATTCAACTCGTCAGGAAAAATACCTTTTGTATCAAGAATGGCCACACGGGGAGGGTTACCGGCTACGGCCTCTCTGGCCGCCACGAATCTGTCAAAAACCAGGGATTCAACGCCGGTTCGTTCCAGGACTTTCTGTGTTATTCCGCCCCTAAACCTATCTGTTGAAAAGATAATTACCGGAGGTGGCATTCAACCTTCTTGCGCCTCTGTCATCGCCATTATCAGGGCACCTTTAGCAGGTGCATTAAGTAATTCTTTAGCAAGGCGGACGCTGGAGATTGCAACTGGAAGCTGAATACTCTTGAGGATCTTTTCGAACTTCTCCTTGCATCCATTCGGCATAGCTGTGCCACCACTCAAAACGATTGGGATAGGCTTTGAGACCTTGGGCACCTTGTCTGTCGAGGCGAGGACCCGTTGGAGGCTCTGGAGCAGCCTGAAAATCAGTTCATCATAAAAGATATGGAGTGCTGTCATTATCCTGTCTTTCGGTTCCTTTGTGAGGTCCAACTCTTCTTCTTTTATCCCCTTTATCTTTGTGGCAGGTTCTCCTACCGCTCTTCCAGCCATTAAATCGACATAGTCGCCGGCCGTCTGAATGCTGTACGTAAGTACCGGAAAAGAGAGATAGGATACACAGATATTACACATTCCTCCTCCCAAGCTTATGCCTATGCCCGTATAGTCTTCTGCCGAAAGTTCTGACATTATTACGGCCATCCCTTCATTTATGGGGATGGGGGAATATCCCAAGCTGCCAAGAAACTTTTCGATTACGACTTTATGATACACCACAGAGTCTCTCCCATCAAGAGGTTCGCCTGGAATGACAAAACATATTGGTTCACCGAAATTTTTGGGTTTCTTAATAAGTGTATTGACTAGGGCCTGGATGACACTTAGTCCCTCCTCTTCGTCTGCACTCAGAAGCCCTTCCTTTATGGGCCTCCTGTTATTCTCATTGAACATGTTTGCAAAATTTTCGGCGGAATAGCCAATAACGTAAAACAAGTTCCCTCGTTCATAATACGCCACCTCATTCTTGTTAAGAATAGTCTTGGAAAATTTTGTTTTGGGAACGGTGAAGAACGCATTTAACTGTTTAACCGCATGAATGTGGGTGCCCTTCTCTTGCGCGGCTACGATATGGCTGGTCCCTATGTCCAAACCGACCGGCCCCTTTGGGCTTTCTGCATCTTCCCCTATCTCTCTTTCCCTGGCAATCACGCGCTTTTGCGAAGCCTCCTCTGCCCTTCCAATCTGCTCATCAGCTTTTTTGTCACTTTCTCCCGTCAATTGCATACCTTCACCGAGGGTTTGACTCTTAATTTCTTCCTGTTCTCTCACAAAGTCTTTTTCATCTGCCATTGTTCCTTACCTCCCATTTCTTATTTAGTATAAGAGAATCTAAGGCCAAACTGAGTAGACGCATGATCGAATACGATTCCGTATCACAGTTGGCTTATTCGGCTCGAAGTGCCTAAAATCGGCAAACATCCCTGAAATCAGAACATTCTGTGAAGTCTCCCCGCCCTAAAGGGCGGGTCTTCTCCCCTGCCGCAGCACTGCGTGTCTGGGGAGCGAGCAGGTCAATCTCGTTTACTTTTTCTAAAAGCAATAAATATTGCATAAGAAAGCTTTACGGTTATGAATTTTTACATGGTAGGCACTGACGTCAGTACCTGAACAAGGAATCAGAGCGCTGCCCATCACGGTTTTCTCGCGCCCGCTGACACTACCCGTGCCAAAACAAGAAGTACAAATCCCGCAGCAACCGAACCTAGACCGGAAAAAGCCTTCCTTACCTGCCAACTCTTCCTCTTTCCGGTTGCACAATACGTGGCAAAATGCTCACAGTTATTCCACAACACAGAATAGCTGCTGTCTGAGAGTTGGTTCTCGGCGACAGTGACGGTTTCGAGCGCACAGAGCCTCTCTTCGTAATCACGCCGGCTGAGTATCCCGCCTTTCAGGAACCCGGACAGATCTGTCTCCTGAACCCTTGGGTCCTTCTTTTCTCTTACAGAACCTGTGAAATGAATAACTTTTCCGTCGCCCATGTAAATTCCATGGTGAACATAAAGCCCACGTCTTCGCTTTACGTAGATATGATCACCAGGCAATAGATCCGCTTGGGTCAGACGTGCTGATTCTGACCGATCTATTCTCATGCCCACCGCTTGGACCATTTTTCCCTGGAGACCTATTTTTTTCAAATTCCTGCTGACTCTATCAGCCATTTCGTGAAACACGCTGGTACCCACCATTCAGAGATTCATTCACGTATGGGCACTGTCTGAGAAAACGGGGACAGTGCAGAAACTATCGTTGACCGTCACCGTACACCAAAAATTACTCGACATTAAACATTTTTTCAAAATTTTCTATGGCAAGAACCTTGCCGTCTGTAAACACCTGTATCTTGATGGCCATATCCTAAACCTCCGAATAGAGGGGCGGGGTGAGGATAAGCGTTGAAGATGGATACTTCTATTTGTTTTTCAGTATCAATGAGACTTCCATTCGGTCTTTAGTCTCCATAAAAACGTTGTAGGTCTGCTTGAGTATTCCGTCATACCACTTCAGATGAGGCAATTTGACATCTCTATCCGTTGAGATTTCTTGAAGTCTCGTTTTCATATCACTGAGCCGTTTGATCACCAGTGTCTTTTCACCCTCTATCCGATGCAGCTCATCCTGCAACATCTCTGTGAGATTTGCAGTTGATTCTTCGTCTTCTCTTGCAGCCTTGATCTTGAGCCGCAAATCGCTGATTTCTCCAGTCAACACATCTTTTTGGGAATTCAGTTTTTCTATGTTCTTGGAGCATTTCTTTCTTTTATTCTCGTATGATGCCAGGTATGCCTCGGCGGATGACACGGCTATATTCATGCCTTCAAGTTCATCCGTGACCCTCTCTATCTGATTCTTAAGCCTGCTATTTTCGCCTTCTAAAAATGTCTTCGTATTCTGGAGCTCGTGAAGTTCCCTCAGTTCATTCACAATGTCCTCCTATTCTTACTCGCCCATGGCTACACCTCCAGGGAATCTCTTGCTTCGTCAGTCTTTTCCATGATGGTTCCTTCGATTGTCAATCACCAGCAAACGACTACCCGCATAGCGGGTGACTTTGTTACGCGGCCACAAGCCGTGAAATAAAGAGTAACGTAAGTTCCCACGCTTAAGTTTAGGACCCCGCGAGAAGAATGGGGTTTGTCTTCAAACAATCAGTAGTCGTCGGCGCTTTTGTAAAAGGACCTCTTCTCCTGAAGCTTCTTGTCGGAAAGGGCTGAGTGAAGCTCGGCCATTGCCTTTTTTGAACTTCTGAGCTCGCTCATAATCCTGTACTTATCATCTAGGGTTTCATTCAACTCTTCCTCAAGAAGCTTTATCTTTTCCAAGTGCGCCAGGTTCTCGCCCTTCAATATATTTGTCTCGTCTTTATATTCCGCTATCCTTTCCATTGCGGTGTCCAGTCTCGACTCCAAGAAACGTATTTCTGAAATAAGATCTCTCTTTTCTTCCTCTAAGTCTCTACTCCTTTTCTGGTGTTCGATCACAGCTTCTTGGAGTTTTTCTGTCTTTACCTTCACATCATGGATACTGGCTTGGACCTCGTTCCTTTCCTCAATGAGTCGGTCGATCTCTATCTGCAACTCTCTTTTTGACGGAGCCTCCGTTTCCATGCGGACTATTGTCCTTTCAAGCTGGGATTTTGCCTCCTTCAGGCCGGCAATCATCTTCTTGGCTTCATAGAGATCTTTTTCGAGGACAGAATTTATTCTCAGCACCCTTTCAAGCTGGGCTTCCATGTTCTTCATTACCATGAACATGTCGTCTATGGTCTTCTCCAAGTCAACTGCATAAACACCCTGCTTTAAGGCCTCAAGTTCCTTTATTTTAGGCATAATGGTCTCTTGGACGATCTCTATCCGCGACCGGGCGTCAGCTTCCTGCAATATCTCGTCAAAACGTTCGTCAACGTCCGGAATGTCCTCCCAAACAGGTTGCTCTGTGGATTCATGAACGCTTCGACTATCTTTCTCCTTCGATGTATCAATAGTAGTCATAGCCACTCCGCTGTTGTTCCTTCTTTTTGTAGTAGTTAATCTTGATCTTCTTCTCAACGCCCTGCATTCTACTGTAAAGGTCCTTCAACACCTTAACAGCATGGACCATTTTTTCGTTTAGGTTGTCCACGTCACTGACCTTCACAGGAACCTCGCGCTCAAGCATGCCCATTTTGCCTATCAAGGTCTCAGTCTCTCCCTTCATAAAATCTATATCTTTAACGATACTGTCAAGTCTGGAGATCTTGGTCCGGAGTCCTTCGGAGGCTTTCAGGAATCTGTCGGAGAGTTTAGCTTTCTCTAACTCATAAAAGTGTATTTCATTTTGAAGGCTGCGCTCCCTCGTGTGTAATATCAACAGTTTTTTCTTGATGGCATCCGACCTACTGAGAAGCATCTGGCACTTTCTCCTCTTTTCTGAAAGCTGAAGTTGGTAATCCCGTGCGCTCCTGGTCATCAAATGATTTTCTTCTTCAAGCCTCTCAATGTCAGAAATAACTCTTTCCTTTTCCCTTTCGAGGGTTCCTCTGTCTATCTTCAAGCCACTCCTGCCTTGTGGGATGCCTCTCAACAGGGCTTCTTTCTTTTCGGACCAGGGCCCTTCCATCTCTCCTGAAGAAGGGTTTCGGACGTGATCGTCTTCTGTGGAATTCATTTTTGCTCTCCAAGGATAAGCTGGCTGATTTCAGACTTGGTCTGCTTCTCGCGACATTTAATCCCGCGTTCTTCGCAGAGTGAGAGAAGTTCTGACTTGGTCATTCTCATCAAGCTCTCGTACGTAAATTCAGCCTCTTCTTCAGCAACTCGTTCCGACTTTGCAGTCTCCTCAGCGGCCTCCGCTGTAACTACTGCATCTGCTAACTTTTTCTTACCAAGCCTTTCTTGTTGCCACCAATCCCTGAGGTTATTGATCGCCTCGGTTAATTCCTTGCCCGACCCATGAAGATCAAATGCTATTTCCTCACCGGTAATCACCTTGATAGCATCTAATGACTTCTCTCTTATTTCGAGGTCTTTGTCCCCCAGTACCTTGATTAAAGGCAACACAGCCAGACTGTCCTTGATATTAGCCAGAGCCGACACGGCCGCCTTCCTCACCCTGGCGTCTTCGTCTCTGAGACATTGTACCAGTGAAGGCGCAGCGTCTGCGTAATCTTTCCAACCGATAAACGTAGCCGCGGTTCTCCTCACCTCCGGGTGTTCATCTTTCAAACCCTTTGTAAGCACAGGCAATGCTTCTTGGTCTTCTGCCAGCTTGTAAAGTCCTCTGATGCACCCGATCCGCACCCTGTAATTGGAATGATCAGCATTTTTCTTGAAAACACGAACTGCCCGCGAATCACCCAGCATGATGAGAGAATTTATCACCTCCGAAGTCAGATCGGGATGACCGAAATTTGAAACTTCTATGAGAATGGGCATAGCTGCATTGTTTCCTATCTTTCCAAGCTCTGCGGCTGCAAGCACCTTGATCTCCATCTCGGAATCGAGGAGGTCGTTTGCAACTTTGTCAAATATTTCCCGTTCTGACCGTGTCTGAAATTCGCCATGCTTTACGGCCTTTGCTATGGCCGATTCGACTCTCTTTTTCAACTTCTCATCTGATGCTCTATCGCTCTTTTTGGCCAATTTTTTCGTTTTCCTTAGTTTCTTAAGCCCAAATGCCCGAGCCTTTTTCTCTTTTTTGATCTGAGCGATACGGTCTCGCATCCTCTGTATCTCTTTCTCATGTTCTCTGACATCAGCGATCAGCTTTTTGACCGACGCCGTTTCCAGCGCCCTCTTGTCACCCGAATAGCTTGCTCCTTTCTTGCCGATTTGAAAATACAATGACTTGATTTTTCTTTCGTATTCCTTAATCCTATCCTCCAGTTGCTTCTTCTCGCCGCGCCTCACCATATCAAAGCCTGAGGCAAAGATGTCCATCACTTTCTCCGGCAAGACAGGTGTCCTTTTTGCCACAGACAATGCTTTGCCTACCCCAGCCGACGTCATGTCATACGCCCATGCGGCAGCGCTGCCACTCGCGTTTATTACCTTGGCTACACTTCCTTTAAGACGTGATCTTTCGGGATATGCACTTTCCATAAATCCCTCCCCCTTTCTTCAGATTCTGAAATTTGGAGTGCCTAAACTGATCTAAAGTGCCTAAAGTTAAAGAAGCCGCCTTCCGCATACCCTATTCTTAGGATTGACTAGGCCGAAAGGGTACACATTAACTTTAGCTCACTTTAGATGCTCTCGTTTATAGTCACTCTTTTGGTTCCACATTACCCACAATAGCCATCTTCACAGAAAATACCCTCCTAAATTTACGAATTAGAGGAATAGAAAAGCTCCCTTCTGACCGTGTTTATAAATGCATCAAATTGCTCATTATAGTCCTTAACGGCATATCGCAACTTGCCGTTGATCAAGCCCACATATTCTTTTATGTCGCCAATGATTTCAGTTAACATATCATTAACACTTGAATCCCTCTCACACTTTTGCATCTCTTTCTGAAGCCTTTTAATCTCAGCCTCCATGTCATCAAATTGGTCCATCTCTTGCTTGCGGGATGTCAGGCATGCATTTCTTTCCGTCAATTCTCGTTCGAGCTTCTTTCCCGCTTCAAGTTCATCATCCAGGATTTTGATATTGGACTCCAGTTGATCCCCCTCTTTCATCATCGCCTCACACTCAGCGCCTAAACGTTCCTTTTCGTCTCGCAGTCTTTCTACTTCATCTATCACTGTCTCTACCTCGGCCTCTCCACCTACCTCCGCCGTCAGACCTTTGACCTTTCCTTCCAGGTCATCCTTTCTTGACAAAAAAACCCTTTGCTGCATATCTTTCTCATCTATTTGTCTATTGAGACCCGACCTCTCCTTCTCGAGTCGCTCCATATGTTCGTTGACTTCAGCGATATAGTCGTTAATTGCTTTCTCTATTTCATCCTGATTATCGAGCTCATCAATAGTATCAACGTCAAACCCTTCCGGCAGTATTCCGACAAGGAGATCTCTCGTGTTTCTCATCACGGGGAGGCCCTTCTCCAAGGCACTTGACCTTATTCCTATGGTCCCCACCTCCTTTTCGAGAGTCTCTTTCTTCACCTGGCCATTCCGGTGAGTCGACTGAAGTGCCTTGAATCTGGCTGATAACCTACGCACAACTCCACGCACATGGGCAATTTGTTTTTTCATGTCCGCCAAGATTGCCCCGTTACTGTGGATCTCCCTTTCAGTCGCCTGCAGCTTCTCGTGTTCCCCTTCGGCAGCCGCCCTCTCTTTCCGAATGCGGGACAGTTCCTTTTCAGCCTCGCGCAATCGGATCTCAGTCTCCTCAATAGCCTTTGTCGTTTTTTGAAGCCGTGCGCGCCCTATGGCAACTTTGTCCTCAATATATTGAATTTCTATTGTCGCCTTGCGAATCTCGGCCACAAGGATCTGCTCATTCTTTGAGGCATGAAGATGGGCTCCAGCGGTATCCAGAAAGTTACTCAGTCTTTTGTCTTTGAGAGCCCCCGTTGCGGAGTAATATTGTGCCATGTCATTACCTCCAGGATCTTTGACGATCAGGACTGTTCAAGCTTTCATCAGGCTTTTTGATCAAAGAAAACTCCGGCCATTTCGTGGATTCTTGCCATAAGCTGTAAGACCTGTTAGACGGGGACCTTACGGATCACTTTGCCAGTCTCCTTGCAAAGCCTCCCCGCCCGGAAGGCTGGGGATATTCCACAAACTTGCCCAGATTCGTCATTCTAGCGCTTCGCCGACTATATTTTGGGCTCTCAGTCCATAGACTTCATAACATGCGCCGTTCTGGTGGCTTTGTCCATGGCCATTCTGAGGTCCTGTTCAAGCCTGCCCTTATCAACGAGTAGCTTTTTCAGCACATCCCCATCCCGTTCAGCTTGCTTAGATGCACTTTTCAACCTTTCTTGGGCGCTAACCAATCCTGTCGTTGCTTTGTCATAAGCCATAACTTCTTTCTCCAGGGACTCTGCAGAGTATCTTCGTTCTGCATTTTCAGTAGAAAGTCTCTCGGCTTTTTCTTGCTTGTGCGCCAGCATTCTCTGAAGCTCTTCCAGTCGCGCGGATAGCGACACCGACTCCCATTTCCGTTCTTCTATATCAGTCTTGAGTCCCCCCCTTTCACTTTGAAGGGCTTTAACATCCTGAAGAAGTCCGATTTTCTCATCGAGTTCGGAGATGACCTCAATCATATCCTTGGTTGCCGTCTCCAGTTGAGACAACTCTAGCTTCAGCGTATCACGCTCAGCAATGCTGTTGAAAAAATAACTGCTTAATTCATTCAACACCTCTTCAATCTTGTCTCTCTCCAGGGATGTCTTCGACAAAAACCGTGATATCTCGTCCGACAACCTGCGCTTTTCTGCTTCCATTTCGTCTACACTAGAAGATAGCTCTCGCTTTTCAGTTTTGAGAGAAGAGACAGCTTCAAAAACCTCCCGGATATCGCTCAGGATATTCTTGATATCTATATTCAAGGCGTCTTTCGAACTGTTGATCCATCTTAGCTCAGCCTCTGTGCTCTTGATTTCTTTGAACAAAAGGGATGAAGCATCATCCATGTCCTTCTTCTTGCCGTTGAGGTGGAAAATTACACTCTGGCTATCCTTTATCTCTCTTTCATTTATCGAAAGCCTTCTTCTCAAGGCATTCAACCGCTCAGAGCCCTTTTCCATTTCGGAATCGATACGCTTTGATTCCTCCGACAATCTATTGAGAGTTCCTTTTGCTAAATCACACCTCGTGATTAATTCAGATATCCCTTGATGCCTCATTGCGTCAGGCTTGTCTGACATATCATCTACTTTCTATGTATTTTTCCCAGTTTTCCTGGAACTGGGCAAGTTTCTCCTGGTAGTGAGTTTTCTCTCTTACGGCCGCCTCAGCCTTGGCAGTGGTTCTAGTCAATTCTTTCTTAAATCGCGCTATCTCCCGGTTGAACGCTTCGTTACTGCTGATAGCCTCTGCCAGCTTCTTTTCAATTTCAGCCCTCTCATCGAGCGCAGCCTTGACTTTCTTTTTTACCTCATCATTCTCCGTGATAGCAGCATCTGCCACCTTCTGCACCTCAGCCATCTCAAAGAGAATCGTCTCGGCTCTTTTTTCCGCTTGATTCTTCTCAACCCCCAACTTTCGGATTTTTTCTTTAGCGTCAACCACCTCATTGAGAGCAGCTTCGGCTTTTTTCTCTGCCTCTGCCTTCTCCCTTTCAATAGTCCCAAGCTGTTCCTCCAGGTCCATAATCTGTTGCTCAAGTTCGGCATTTTTATGCAAAACACCATGGACGCGATTATCTATGAGATCGAGTATACCCTGCCCCGCGGCCTGTGATTCCCGCAAGAGCTCTTCGGCAGCGGTCTCTTTTGCCTGAAATTCCATTTCAAGTTGCTTCAATGACTTCCGCACTCTTGCCAGGAGTGTTGCCTCCGACTCGCCCCCTGCGATCATAGAGCTCTCTTTACTTTCATTTATAGCCATCTCATCCATCCTGTGTTCACAAAGTCATTAGTCCATTAGTTGTGAAATTCGTATTTTTCCTGCCGCAAAATAAATTCGTAATACGAATCTCATACTGCTTGGGCGAAGGCTTCACTGCGTGTCGTTTTTTCTGTTTCATCCGGATTAGGTCAGACAAAGTGAAATCCCACACTATTCTCGGACACTAAAAGCTATCATTATAAATGCTAAAGTACTTCCTCGCCTGATTTCCCACCATCATTGTTGAAGCAATGTTTATAGAAGCACTCAAAGGGATACTGATCAATGGAATCAATTTGTAGGCCCTGCCTAAAAGCCTAGGGCTGATCTTGGTGGAAACTTCTGCTGCTGCTTTGCCTATCCCTTTCTTAAGGTACCCTGCCGCTGCCGCATCAACAATATTTCTCAGTGTGCTGGTGGCGATCTCCTTCACCATCTCTCCGCTCGCGGAAAAACCGAGTAGCGCAAGAGTGACAGCCTTTAGCTCCTCTATATCTAGTCTCGTTTCATAGGCTTCTGATATTGCATAACACAGTTGTGTCTGTGTCCGCAGGAGGTAGGCCAGGTCAGCAGTCGTGCCGACGATCGCCGTAGCCAGGGTTCCTATGCCAGGCAATGAAGCGGGGGTGGCTGTGATGCTTCCAATCGCACCGGCCTTCAGGGCAGCCCGCTTTATCAGTCTGCTGCTGACTTGATACGATATCTCCCGTTCCGACCTGTCTCCATATTGTAACCCACACCCTCTTTTCATATCTGTTACTTCTTCGCGTAGGGCAGGCAAGGCCGACTCTGAAAGGCCGAGTATTCTTACCAGCCAATCACCTTTTTCTGCGCGAGAGTGAGCCCCAATCGGGAAATCATCCTCGATAATATGGTTCAACATTTTCCTACACAGGTTTTATATTCCGCCGAATTTAGCATTTCCTGTCTTTCCTTCTTGCAGGCCTGAATAAGCCCTTCGATATTCTCCAATTATCCTGCGACTGAAATGCTGTCTCCATACTACCACGTAAGGACAAGCCACACCTACAGTTTAGAACATGTGAACATTTTACCGGCTCCGCTCCCCAGACACCCAGTGCTGCCGCTGGGCAGAACCCCCGTCCTTCAGGGGGGAGGCTTGACATTCCGATTTATTTCGGGTTTCGATATTCGGATTTCGAATGCTTGGAATCATAGCTTCTCTGAAAGAGCCTCTCTTTTCAAACTCGAGTTGAAAAAGGCTTAAATACTTATCAAGATTTAGCTGTCTTTTTGCGTCCAAATATAAGTCTGCCCCAACCCCAACTGCCTTTCCTCTCCATCTCAAGGGCCTCTTTCTCCACAGCGTCGGATTGCCTCTTATTGGACCAAACGCATACGCTGGAAACTATCTCCTCATCCAAAGCGATGTGAGTACCTTCGCATTCAATCACATAGCATGGATAACGTTGATGCAGCTTGACAATCGCTCCGGGTCTGACCTGGAGGCCATTGAGCTTGTGGAGCTGTCGATCGGCTTTGCAGTTCATATAGGCAACCCGTGCGGCTTGGCCTATTTCCAACTCCATCAAAGAGGTAACCACATTATGGGCCGTCTTGGCCGAACGCCGACAGCATTCCCCTTCAGGAATCGGCATCCCATGAGGGCATTCTCTGGGATGTCCAAGCAGGGTGCAGATACCGTCAATCAGTTCGACTGTGACCGTATGTTCAAACTCACAAGCACCGGTTTCAAATTCTCCTCTAAAGACGTCATATAGCAATCTCTCGGCTATCCTGTGGGCACGTATGACCTTTCGTGCGTTATTCTCGCCCTTTTTTGTCAGCCGGATTCTGTCCCCGGTCAATTCAATCTCATCTTCCAATAATAAGTCATCAATTGTACGCGGATCAAAGACTCCGTTCACGGTGTCTTTGAGAATATCGATGGAATCTTGCCCGGCTTCTTTCATTCCCCACAATCTTTCCAAGTGTTCCTCTTTTTCTCTCTTGTTATTGTCCATGATGGAGCCTTCCTTAAGTTTCTAAGTGATCCAACGTTGAAAGTGCCTAAAGTTAAACTCTTCCGCGTTCGGCAGAGAAAGGACTTTCTTGTGACGCTATTTCGGTGTCATTGCCTTAATCGAAACCCGCCAGATCCCTCTTAAAAACGGTAATCTTCATTGCGAACATATCATCTAATTGTCGTTTTAACGCCTACGAACCCATTTGTTTCACAAGGCTAAAACGATACCAGTTTTCATCCTTCAACTTTAGCTCACTTTAGGCACATCAAACTTTAGGCACTTTTAGTCCTATAGTAGGATAACAAGGGTCCAATTCAATGCCCCAGCCACAGTTAGGGCGCTTATACCGATACCAAGCAGTATCGCTGCGGTGCTCTTTCCCCCAACTTCTTTTCTCATCGCCATGATGTTGGCAAAACAGGGGGCAAATATAGTGGTGATGGTAACTGCTACTATACATTGGACATAGTCCATCTGTCCTTTTCTCATAAGATTTATGATCAGGCCGGCACCCGCTTCGTGTCTGGCAAAGCACAGGATAATGGCGTCGACCATGGCCAAAGGGAGACCCAAGATTCCTTCAACAATTGGGCTTAACACTCTTTTGCTGGCATCCAGGATTCCTAATCTGTCAATGAAAAAAAGAGTAACGGCCGCGCAAACAAAAACGAGCAATGATTCCTTGAGAAACCAGTACAGCCTGTAATATGTTTTCTTGAGGACTCCCTTCAGTTTGGGCAACCGTATTGCCGGCAGTTCCTGTATGAAGGCCATTTTTTCCTCTTCTTCCTTCAGGAATCTGTTCAGTGCAACACCCGTAACGGTCCCTACAAACGCCAGCACAGAAAAGAATAGAACCAATGCACTGACTCCCATCCTCCCCAGTATACTCATATTGAGGCCCATCTGCGCCGAGCACGGGATTGCAAAGGCTATCAAGTAGACAGCAATATACTTTTCTTTTTTTGAACGAAGGGTTCTTGTTGTCAAAGTGGCCATGGTCTTGCAGCCGAAACCGAGAACCAGCGGCATGATGGCGCCACCGCTCAACCCCAGCTTCGCAAGGACTCTCTTGGTCAAGACAGAAAGATTGGGAATGTATCCTATGTCTTCAAGAGTACTGAACATTATGAAGAAGACACTTAAGATGGGTAGAACCGTTAAAATGGCATTGGCCAGCCCCAAGGAAAGCACGCCATAATCCCCTATAAGAAAATCGTGCCAAAATCCTCTCGGGAAAATGCCGCTTATCGCAGTTTCCACTGGAACCCACAACACATCATTCATCCATTCTGCCATCACATTGGCGACGTTGACCACCAGATAGAACATGGTGGATACGACCATCAGCAGTATTGGAATTCCGAACACGGGATGGCGGCTCAACTGGGAAACACACTGTGAAATCTCGCTGAACGGTACCTTCTGCTTCTTGATCACTCTCTCCACAACGTCATCTATCCATCGGTTCCGTGTATTTATGATCACCCTGCCGATATTCCCTTTGTATTGCCCCTTGACCTCATCTACCTTTTTTCTAAATCTTGCCCAGGTTACCTCATCATATTTCTTTTTCAGGTAATCTGCTATGAACGGATCATCGATGAGCATGAGAAGAGACACTGTCCCCTTGTAACCGAGATCCTCCGGCAACTCGGACGCAATAGTCAAGAGCCCGTTTTCTATGACATCTCCGTATCCTACCTCCCATCTTCCAGTCCTCGCCCTGCCGACAACTTTCTTCAGTTCCTTGGTGCCCTGGCTGTACACGGCGACGGATTCCACGACCGGAATACCCAGGAGACGCGACAATCCTTCTGAATCGAGCCACACACCCCTTCTTGCCGTTTCATCAACGGCATTTAGGGATATGACCATCGGTGTCTCCGTGGTCATCAGATCGGCTGTCAAGGCAAGGGACTGTTTAAGCCGATTGGCGTCAATGCACTGGATGATGACATCCGGCCTTTCGGAGAAAATTGCGTCGCGCGCGACAAGCTCCTCCTCCGAATGAATGTACAGGGAGTGAAGACCAGGGCTGTCAATGACCTCATAGAGTTGACTCCCTATCCGGCAACGTCCGCTTTTTATTTCAATGGTAGTCAGCGGCGAGTTGGCCACCAACGCATAGTCCCCCGTGAGGTTGTTGAATATCTGGCTCTTGCCGGTATTGGGCAGACCAACTATTTGAATCTTTTTAACCGAAGATGGATTGCTTGACTTTTTCATGGGCTTATATTAGCAGTAATCGGCAGAGTCCTTTTTCTCATGCCATACCACATCAGTGAAGATTGCAAGGGGTGCGGCGCCTGCGCCAAAAAGTGCCCTGAAAATGCAATTGAAGGCCAATTCAAGGTTCGCTTTGACATAGAGGAGTACCTCTGTAAGGAATGCGGCACCTGCTTTGACACCTGCCCCAACGGGGCCATCATCGATCCCGAAGGAAACCGCTCCCCCAAAAGGCGCAAGAAGAAAAAGAGGGCCACGGCCCATATAGATCCTGAAATCTGTGCCGGATGCAGGACCTGCTTTTTAAACTGCCCCCAGGAAGCCATATCAGTCGTCAAAAGAGGGTTCATCTTTGACACCACGTATTGCCGGGTAGATACGAACATTTGCATTGGATGCGGCACCTGCACTCTAAACTGCATCACCGGGGCTGTTGAATTATCCTGTAAGCAGTGCCCAAAGTGATCTAGACTAAAGTTGGCCCCAACTGCGCAAGCTCACTCCTCTTTCACCCAAACCTTGAAAAAATAGCCGCAGTTCGGGCAAAGGCTTATGGTCTTTTTTGCTGTGGCCATATAGATTCCCAGCATCAACATGGGAATTCCAACCAATGCCCCAATAAAGAACAAGGTAAAAAACACACCCGAGATCACCAACACAAGCGGCCATCTTCCGGGATATTTTTTTGTCTTGATAATTTCCATCGGGCTTCGGCAATGGCGGCAGTCAATAGCCCCTCCACTTCGTTCTGCCACGCTCATGAACCCTCCTTAAGCCCGACTTCTCTTCTCTTTCTTCATTCTTCTTATGCCCATAGAAAGACCCGTAGCACCACCCACAACCCCCGCAACCTTGGTTACGGCTCCTGCCAACACCACTTCTGCTGCGCTGGCTACCGCTGCAATGGCCGCCACACCTGCCAACAATCCAAGCCCCGCCCCTATGACCACCTTGGCACCGATCTGGGCAATGTCGGAAAATCCTACTTGTCGTCCGGGGTCATCAAACAAATCCGGATCAACGTCATCTAGATCAGCGGTCATCCTTCTCTGACTCGCCATTTTTGTGCGGATGGTTCTTTTTGCTTCTTCATAAGATCCAAGTTGTGCTTCCATGATTAACTCCCTTTCAGATAAAGTGGTAATAAGAGACGCTTTTTCTTCCTTTGTTTTGCCCTCGATAGGCGTTTTGTGGCTTTTCGTGCCATGTTGATCCCCGCCCCGGCGGCACTGCCACCGGCGGCCATCTTGGCGGCCATTGCGTGCCCAATGGCCGCCTTTAATCCCACCACAGGGACCGCTCCGATACCAACAACCGCCGCAATCGCCCCGACCCCTGCACCAAGGGCCGCTGTCTTTCCCACACACTTGAGTGAACTATGAGAATAGCAGCTGTCACAATCCTCGTCAGAGACGTTGCTCATATGTAACTTGCAAAAGTCGGAGCTGTAGCCTCTAAACTCGCATGTTTCACACTTTGGTTTCTTTTTCCCCATAATGCCCTCGCTTCATCCCCATTGCAGCAATAGCGTAATGGATCGAGAGTAGCTGGCTCAGGCCCAGAGCGTATGGCGCACGGGAAAAACCATCTTGTCTTGTGCCTTGCGCCTTGCGCTTTGTGCCAGTTTTGATACCCACTACTTCCGCACTTCATTACTCCAACGCTCTTTAAATAGTTATTGTCCTCAATCAACAAACCAGACACAAATAACTAACATACACACTCGAAACAGACAGGAACAGGAACATAACCGGAATTCCTATTTCTGCAAACTGTTCAAAGGTTATTGTATCCCCGGCGGAAAGGCTCAACCGATTCCGATTCCGTGAACTAAAATTCTCCATCAGTGTGGCAGATACAGGGCCTGCAGTTGCCCCGACAATGGTGGCGGAAGAGCCGGCCAGAACGCCCAGTGAAAGTGCCCACCAGATTATATGGTGAGGCGGCATCAGACCGAATCCCAAAACAACCGGCAAGAACAGGGTTGTTGTGGGGCCCGCATTCAAAAAAGCGGTCACGAACGCGGCAGACCACATCAAGATCAGACACAGAAGCCACGATTTACCTGAGGAAAGAGCCACAATACACTTGGAGATGTGTTGTAAAAGACCTGAGGCCTCCAGGCCTCCCACCACGATAAATAAACCTATGAAGAAAAGAATATCTTTAAAGCCCACCCTGTTGACCAGGGTCCTTCGGTCAATCCCGCAGAACGTAAAGAGCGACAAACCCCCAAACAGGGCGACTGTTGTTGGGTTCAAAGATATCTTTTCAGATATGATGAAGAGGAATATGACGTGGCATGAGACAAAGGCCGCCCTTCTTAAGGCCCTGCGCTCCCTATAGGTAAACTTGGGGCGCCGAATCTGGCTTTGAATAGCATTTTGCTTGTCAGGCACGGCAAAAGCACCGATTTTCAACTTTAGAAACATCAGCAACACGCCCAAGAGAATCAAGCAGATCGGCATCATAAAAATGATAAACTCATTGAACCCGATCCCGGTTTCCGAAGCGATCAACATATTGGGGAAATCCCCCACCATGGTAGAGGCGCCTCCAAGATTGGAAGAGATGATCTCACCGATAATGAATGGCTTAGGGTCAAACCCAAGGATCGCGCTCAACCTCAGGGTCATCGGCACCATAACAAGGATGGTGCCCAGATTGTTCACAAAGAGCGAAAAAAAATAAGTGCAGAGACAAAAGAGAACGAGAATTCTTAACATGCTCGCTCCTGCAAACCGGCTTATCCTGT
>JBFEUB010000023.1:0-24953 GCA_041547605.1 Desulfobacteria bacterium | reverse complement strand
GCCCTCAGACAGCTTGCAATTTTAAACGCCAGTCACATTCAAAAATCTTCTCCAAAATTGCACAATGTCGTTCGCCAAATAATATTTTCAATCATCAACGACTTGCGAGCAAACGGAACATGTTTTTGACAATCAGTCTAAGAGTTCTGCCCTGTTCCTAAGAACTACTCTATTTGCGCTTTGCCCTTATAGAACCGTTCTTTTTCGCTGTAAATGCATCCACAGTATTGTTGACGGTACATATTGAGACGCCTGGAGGTCTCAATGCCTTCCTTCCAGCCTTCTCGAAAGTCTCGGTATAAGAACGGAACGCCTTGGGATTTGCCGAGGCTCTCCCCGACCGATCGAATGATGTCGTGCTGCTGAAACTTGCTTTGTAAGAGGGTGGAAGTAAAGAAGTCGAACTTGCCGCGGCGCGCAATGGCTGCTGTGGTCTTAAGGCGGTCATAGTAGCAATAGGAGCATCGCTCCTCCTCACGAAAGACGACATTGCGCAAAAATGTCTCTATATCGTATCCCTCCTGATAAATGACCTTGAGACTTTCCTGGTCAGCATAGGCCCTGAGGGCCTGTTCACGGCGCTGGCATTCCTGGTAAGGATGGATATTGCGATTATAGAAAAAACCGAAGATCTCAAAACCCTCTGATCGAAGGATTCTCAAGGGATAAATGGCACAGGGTGCACAGCATATATGTAGCAAAGCCTTCATGATGGTATATTCTTATCATTGACCTCTGTGATGCAAGTCAACGAAAAATTACGCCCTTTCTCCAAAAATCGCTGTTCCGATCCTGACCAATGTGGCTCCCTCTTCAATGGCGGTTTCGAAATCGCCGGTCATCCCCATGGATAGTTCGGTCATTTCTACATGGGGAATGGCTTCCTCACGGATAAGCCCCTGCAGAGACCTAAGAGCCCGAAAGTAAGGCCGCACCCTATCCGGAGCGTTGAAGTAGGGAGGCATCGTCATAAGCCCTCGGACGGCAAGGTTTTCTAAAGGCGATATCTCACGAGTCAATTCAAGGGCCTTTTCCGTGTCAATGCCGGATTTAGTCTCTTCACCAGAGATATTCACCTGAATCAACACTGGTTGCACTTTACCAAGGGCGCGGGCTCGCCTGTCTATCTCTTTCGCAAGCTTTATGCTATCCACGGAATGAAGCAGATCAAAGAGCTTCACTGCGTATTTTGCCTTGTTTGATTGAAGGTGGCCGATGAAATGCCAGGAGACCTTTTCTCCCGAGAGCGCTTCGATTTTTTCTCTGGCTTCCTGGACATAGTTTTCTCCAAGATCGGTCAGACCCGCTTTGATCCCAGCCTGAACACGGTCTAAAGGGACGGTCTTGCTCACCGCGACCAGTTTGACAGTCTTTGGGTCTCGGCCAGACGACAGAGCAGCCTGTTTGATTCGATCGTTGACCCGTTCTAGTCTGCTTTGAATACTTTCGGGCATGACATTTATCGTTGCAACACGCCTTCCCTCAGCAGGCATTCAATGACCTCACACACCGGAAGGCCGACAACATTGGTATACGACCCCTCAATCCGTTTGACCAAGAAACTGCCCAGGCCTTGTACTGCGTAGGCTCCTGCCTTGTCAAAAGGCTCATCCGTGCTAAGGTACCATTCGATTTCGGTTTCGCTCAGTGTTTTGAAGACAACCTTTGTTTCCACGGTCTCAGAAAAAGAGCGTGCTGCTGATTTGCAACAAATGCAGTAGCCGGTCAACACTCTGTGTGTTGCACCGCTCAGCGTCTGGAGCATCTGGCGCGCTTGAGCCATCGTGTCGGGCTTGCCCAGGACGGCATCCCCCACAAGCACAAGGGTATCGGCCCCAATGACCCAGCTTTCCGGATAGTGCTCGGCAACCTCCATGGCCTTTGCCCTGGCTAGCATGCTAACGTGATCCTCTATAGGGCCGACAGGGGCCGAACTCTCATCAACCGTGCTCGGCACCACGCGGAACGTCAAACCGGCTTGTTCAAGAAGATAGCGACGTCTGGGAGATTTTGATGCCAGGATCAGTGAATTAGGCTTGGATTTGCTTGTCATGTCTTGACCTTTAGCAAATCGGATAAGATTTGACAAGATTCCCATAGACCAATAAACTTTCTTCACTCGTGCCCATCCATCAATAACGTGACAAGCGTTGGGCGAAGAGTAAGTTTCCAATGCATACATGAGGAGCCTTTGTGATGAGCAAGGCCGCAAAAGGGTTTTCCTTGAGGCGAACGGACGGTACTCCGCAGACGCAAACCCACGGAGAAGGCCGCTCATCGGGCGCGAAGCGTTGCTCGGCAACAAAAGGGCCTTATGGATAGAAACTAACTATGTTGAGTGCCGCATGGACACAGTTGCTGAAAGAATATCCGCTTGATTTGTGCGGATAATGCTGAGGCAGATCAAGACCATCAGTACTCTGCGTTCTCTGTGTCTCTGGGGCAAATAGGATTTTGATGAAAAAGAAGCATCGTTCATACTGGATCATTGGCGCTGGAGAGTTTGGTACAAGAGCAGTCGAAAAACTTTGTAAAAAATACCCGGAAGCATGGTTGAGCGTAGTGGATCAAGACCAAAGGGCTCTGGATTCCCTTGAGAAGTTTCCGATCGAGCGGATTTGTATGGAAGGCGCATCATATCTGGAGAGCCGACTGAACGGTCAAAGGGAACCAGACTGGATAATTCCTGCGGTGCCGATTCATTTGGCCTTTGAGTGGGTGCGCCGTAAACTGTCGCTTGTTGGGAGGATCGAATTGGAAGCGGTGCCTCAGGAGATTGAAAAGCTTCTACCCAATCCAAAGAGAGGCATGGAGGGGCAGCTATATGTTAGCTATGCTGATTTTCGCTGCCCAGACCACTGCACAGAGCCTTACGATCAATGCACATGGACCGGAAAGCCGCGAAGAGGGCTTCTATACAAAAGGATCGAGGAAATTGTCTACAAGGATTACATGCCGATTGTGATGCGAAGCCATCAATTGGCCGGCGGGGTAGGGGGGTACGAACCACAGGCCCTTAAGAGGAGCCTTGCCGAGGTGTCAAAAGCCAAGGGGCCCGTACTCTATGCTACGGCCTGCCTATGTCATGGAGTAATACATGCCTTCAAGCTCGTGTTTCACTGAGTGGTTGCTATGGCAAAGGGCGGACGAGAGCAACAAAGCCTTTTGCCCCCAAGGGGTTTCCAGTCGGAAACAGATGAGAGCATGGAGAGACGGATATAAAGCGGTATACTCCTTGACAATAAATTCGTGCTCATTATAAGTATGCCGTTGAGCCTGGGTGGCGGAATAGGTAGACGCAAGGGACTTAAAATCCCTTGAGGCTTGTCCTCGTACGAGTTCGATTCTCGTCCCAGGCACCAATAAAATCAACAGATTACCTCCTTGTTTCAAGCTCACCCATTACGCGGCTTCTTTTCCCAGTAAATCATATCCACATAAAAACACCTCCTTGACCGGCCTACTTCCGGGACACGATGTCCTGCCTTAAGGCAGAACCTCCGCCCGGAAAGGCGTGGAGGCTTGACTCAGCAGGGCAGGGGCAGAACCGTCTTACTCACACAAGACTCTTTTTCTGCTCGACGTTATCTTGACTATACCCTCATTATGCTTAATTTCACATATAGGGTGGGCTCCAAGGGTCCATTCTGCTGATTTCTCTATCCCTGGGGGCTGCGATATAGTTCGAAAGGCTTCCCTCCTTCCTCCTGCTATATCCGCAAGTTCCCAGGGAGGCTTTTTGGATTGCCCAATAGTATGTATGCACTTTAGTATTGCCGAAGGGTGTAATAGAAGGAACAAGAAAGGTTGTTTTGAGGTCTTGGCATATATGACCGACTGCTTTGGCATGATTTTCGCAAGTAGCTCGTATTAGAGGAAACAAGGTTCTCTTATTGCGGACGCACGTGTGAAAGGTGGTAACCGTGGACAAATACCACGTTGAGCAAGAAGGAAGTCTGTGGACCATATGGCGAATGTGCAGAGACAAGAGCGAGACCCTGGTCGCCACATTTCATCCTCAGTCACCGTCGCCCATGGATCATAGGGCGGAGCGTCTGGCAAAGGAATATTGCAGCCGATTGAATACGAAAACGAAGTGAAAGCTGGGACGTCAAAAAGATGACACCTCCTGTTCCTCCCTCCTTTCCTCTGGAGCCCTCGGTGTTGGTCGCACCGGGGGCTTTTTTGTCTTTTTGGGTTCGCTCAGCCTACGTAATGATACCGGACATTCGGCTTAATGCTGGGTTTCGATCTTTGTTCTAAAGCACACTTCGCGGCTGCGAAGTATGTTATCCTATGACACGGTCCTGCCCAACCGCCTATGTCCGTGTATCTTGACTTTCCGGGCGTATTTCTTCGTAAACATTTTGACTGAGTTTACTAGTTTTCAATGCGTATTTAGTAAGCAAAAATGGGTATTGACTTTATACACATATGTGATAGCTTTGCATCACCTGATAATATCGTCCAAGCAGCTTGTTCCCTGTCTGGTGAGGGTTTTTCAACATGACCAAGAAAAGGTTGGTTGAGCGAAGGAAACATATGCGGACCCAGGTTAAGACCGGTGCATTTGTTGGGGTTGGCCCTCACTTTCACCAGGTTGGGCCGCTTATAGATATTAGCATAGCTGGACTTGCGTTTCGCTATATGGCCCGTGAAAAGCAGCTAGGCGGTTTATCCTTAGACATCTTCTTAACGGATCGCGATTTCTATCTAAGTTACGTGCCGTTTAAAGCGGTTTCTGATTCCAAAACGCCGGATACAACCACAAGGCGATGTAGTGTCAAGTTTGCAAATCTGACCCAAAGCCAGATATCCTGCCTCGAACATTTTATCGCTTCGTACACCTCTCCCTCACGTTCCTATCATGTGGCAACGGCGCCTGAAAAGTCCTAAAACAGCCGCAATAAATCCAAAGTGGGGCAATAAGCTTCGGGTTTCCTCTTGTGGCAAATAACAGGCTACTGATTTTTCCGTTTTTCATTCAATAAAGTCTTGCCATTCTTGTGATTCTATGCATTATATTCCAAACACTGTATTCCAAACTTTTGGAGCTCCTTAACTAATTGATTTTGCATGGTATTGGGGTGAGGCCGGCGGAGATCCAACACAATCTAATCTGAACTTTGTCAAGAGAACGCAATGATCCATCTCCAGGGATCCTGAGTGAAACCAGCACTCAGACCTGTCCCTTGCTGCAACACGCTCTCGGTTTCTGTTTCCCGGAATACATCACCCCCTGAGTACCATGTGCGCTCAAGGGCCTTGGCCAAAGTCATGACAAACAGTTATCCAAGGCTCAGGATGACGCGTCTGTTTTTGGCGTCATTCCCGCGGGGTCGTCTTTGTTGATGCTCAAATCTGTATGACCGAGCTTCAGAAGAGGGTATGTTGCCCTCTGGTGAGACGAACAAAAAAATATTTTTTAGCCACTTTGAGAAAGGAGGCCAGCATGAACCACAGATCCAAAAGCCTACGTATGTTCCTACTCTTACTTGTATGTGTGTTTTTTATTTCACCACACACGCATGCTGCAGGGCCGGCGGATGCAGAAGTAGCTTGGTTGACGGCACAAATCGCTGATTACTTGCAGGATGTCACTGGAGAAACCTTCGGGCAGTCATTCAGAGATATGACAGCCAATCTTCTCAATGCAGAATTTTCTGAGAAGGCTCCTTGGTACCAGGCAATGGATAAGGCGTATGAAGGATGTGCGGCGGCAGAGCAAGCCCCCGCCAGTGGAGAACTGCGGGACATGTGTGAAGTGGAGACGCAAGTTGCCATTCAGGAAGCTTTGAAGGTTCTTTCTGGAAGCCCGGGCTTGCCACCGCAATTGGTGTCTGTCTTTTCCGTGGCACTCGGCGAGGCGGAGGCCCCGGAGCGTGAGGTGGAACCAGCAGTTCCCGCCCGTGCAACTGCCCCAGCAGTTCTCATATTGGATCCGCAAACATCGGAACAGGAGCGTTACTACCAGGATGGCACAGAACGGAGAGAGATTAGTCCGTCTCAATAAGATGTCTTTCTATGACGTTCAGTTTTTTTCAACATCACGGACGACGCTGAGGCCGATAACTTCAATAGCTGGTCAACATAACGATTTTGCCATGAAACCCACTACTGATTAATCGAATATAGGAGTTGAGCTATGAAAAGAGGAATCTTCATTTTCTGGTTGGCAGCAAGTTTCTTGGTGCTCTCGTCTGCTTATGCAATGGCCCAAGAGGGCCGCATCACTAGCGGTTATTTGAAGCCCCACCCTGGTATTACCCTGCATGGTTTCTACGATGAGAACATTTACCTGACCAAGCATGCCTTGAGCCGGGGCGGCAGAATCCACAGAGGCGATTTGAATATAATCCCTGGTCTTGCCATTCGGGGTGTGCATGATGATAACATATACCTGGGTAACGGAGACACTCCTGAAGAGGACGAGGAGTCGGATTGGATCACGCATCTCATGCCTTTACTCCTTTTCGATTACGGCCTTGCCGATAGGGGAAGCCTGCATTTCGGTTACAGGGGCGACTTTGCTTATTATAACGATAATGACGATAATGACTGGAACAGGCACGAGGGCAGTGTTCGTCTCGATTATGGTTCACCGGGCGGCTTGATCTTGGTGCTGGACAATCTGTTTGTTAATACCGAAGACCCTTACAGTTCAGAGAACGAATTTTTGCTTGGCCAACCACAGGTTGAGCGCTGGTATGACCGCCTGAAAACGACAATCGGTTTTGACTTCAGCGAGCAGTTGAAGGTCTTTGCTTACTACAACTTCTATAAACAGGACTATGATGAATCCATAGACTTCTCGCAGGACTACAAATACCAGGAATTCGGCGCTGGCACCCAGATCAGACTGCACCCAAAAACGTGGGGATTTTTTCGATATCATTATGGTGAACGAGACTATTACACCCATCGCGGACTCGTTACCGACTCCAACGATTCCGATTTTGACTATCACCGTGTCAATGTGGGGCTCATGTGGGATGCGGATGCCAAGTTGGACGGAGAGCTGAACGTGGGTTACCAGTGGAAGAGTTATGACAATTCAACCGATGTGAACGGCAACCCGTACGATGACGAAAACACCTGGATTGCTGAGACCTTGTTATCTTATGAGGCTGGTCCGACCACAGCGCTTGGCCTGGGGCTGGTGAGAGCACTCAGAGACGCTGGCGGTGATACCAATGAATACTACGAGGACACCGGAATTAGCCTAAACGTTGAACAACTCCTCATAGAGAAATTGATCCTCAACGTCGGTGGCATTTACAGCAACCAAGATTATAACGTGTTCAGGTCTCAAAAAAGAGAAGACGATAATTACAAGGTCAAAATAGGCCTTGACTACCAGATTCGAGATTGGCTGAGTACTCAAATTGGCTACCAGTATTGGGAAAAAGATTCAGACCAAGAGGCATATGACTTCACCGACAACCAATTTATGGTGTCATTGGATGTCGTTTACTAACCCGGGACTCTTTAAAGAAACTCGCACGCTGCGCCGCCTTGCTCGCTTTGCTCTTAGGGCTATGCGCCGCGTGCTATACCGTGCGTGCCCCATGAGTTGTGAGCTATCAGCTGTCAGCCGCCTTTCGCCTCGTGGCCGGCGCCCAAAGCTTAAAGGGTATGAGCAACGAGCTATGAGCAACGTTTGTCGTTAGCCTTGTGCCTCCAGCCGGTGCTATGCGCCAAGACACCGAGGTTGTCATGCAAAAGATTAACCCGTTTTGTCTATTCATAATCCTTGCCCTCTCTTTTTTGATGTACGGCTGTGGAATTGGAGGGGAGGTCGTAAAGGTTACGGAGGTTAATGATAACGCCCTCAATAGCTTGAGGGAGGCGGATCTGGCTCGGCTCGAGGAGATCAAGAAAGCCAGAGACAGCCAAGGCATTGATCCTACAGTGAGCAATGTGATCCAGAAGACGCCCCACTTCTCTGTATCTGAATACTTTATGGAGCATCCTGAAGCCAAGGGAACAGACAGGGCTGACTATAAAGTGGGCGGTTATGACGTCCTGAATATTGCGGTTTACGAAGAACCAGACCTTTCCAGAAACGCCGTGCGCGTTTCGGCAGATGGCTACATCTCTTTTCCTTTGATCGGGCGCCTGGAGGTGGCCAATCTCAATACCTCGGAGATCGAAGAGCTTATATCTCTCAAACTCGCTGAGGAGCAGTATCTCTTGGAGGCGCATGTCTCCGTCATGGTGACCGGGTACAATAGCAAGCAGTTCTTGGTTTTGGGTGCCGTAAAAACCCCCGGCAGTTATTCCCTCAAGGCTATGGAGCGCGTGTTAGACGGTATTTCCAGGGCAGGAGGAATCGACTCAGAGCAGCAAGCAAGCAGGAAAGCCATGATTATTCGAACGGAGAATTCAGGCACCCAACATGAGAACAGGGTCGTCGTCAATGTCGATCTTGAGGACCTTCTCAAAAAGGGAAACCAGATTTCCAATATCTTCTTAGCGGATAAAGATGTGCTCTACGTTCCCACAGCAGAATACTTCTACATCATAGGGCAGGTCAACAGACCAGGTTCCTATGCAATTCCGGACAGGGAGATCACCCTGGTGGAAGCCATAGGCATGGCAGGCGGATTTACGCGCATCGCATCACGCAACAAGACACGCATCATTCGTGTGGAAGACGGGATTGAAAAAATCATTCAGGTCAAAGTCGACGCTATCACCGAGGCGGGTAAAAAGATACAAGATGTCGTCATCCAACCTAATGACGTCATCGTCGTGCCGGAGAGTTTCTTTTAGAAGACATTGGCCATAGGGTTTTGTAGTAAAGAGAAAAGGGGGGTAGCGTGAAAGAGACTACCCAGGAACAGATCGAACAAATCCACCTCCGTGACTACCTCAGAGTCATTCTGAAACACCGGTGGACGGTCATCACGGTTTTTGCTGTCATCGTGATCATGGTAACCATTCACGCCTTCACGGCCACACCGATATACGAGGCTCATGCCCGCCTGGTCATTGAGAAAGAAAATCCAAAAGTTGTCTCCATACAGGAGGTCATGGCAGTTGACGCTTCTGGCACAGACTATTACCAGACTCAATACAAGATCATCGAGAGCCGAGCTGTGGCGCGGGATGTCTTGAGACGCCTTTCGCCAACAGACAGAGAAAAGTTGTTTCCCAAACCTGAGGATGGCGTCATATCAAACTTCAAACAAACTGTTCAGAGCTGGATCGCTTCAATACGGTCACTCCTTAAAACAACAGAAGATGAGGGGGCGGGTCAGATTACTGCTGAAGGTTCGGAGGAAAATGAGCGCGTGTCTGCTCTTATCGGCAGAATCAAAGTGAACCCCATCCGCAACAGCCGGTTGCTGGATGTCGGCTTCGAGGCCGAAGATCCTGTCTTGGCTGCCAAGGTCGTGAATACCATCGCCGATGCTTATATCGATCAAAACCTGGAGACCAAGCTTGCAGCGGTTCAAAACGCGGTGAAGTGGCTTCATAATCGGATCGAAGAGGAACGCGACAAGGTGGAAAAGGCAGAGCATTCGCTTCTCCGATACAAAGAACGACACGGCATTATTACCGACTTTACGAGTGATGTGGAAAAGATTACCGCCCAGAAACTTGCTGAGATGAACACCCAGGTAGTGGAAGCTGAATCAAAACGGGTGGAAGCAGAAACCCGTTACAGACAAGCCACTGCCCTGGCTAGCTCTCCGGATATGCTCGGCTCCATACCGGAGGTGCTTGATAATGAGCTTATTCAAAACATCAAGTCGATGGAGGTCGAGTTATACAAACGGATGTCTGAGCTCTCAAAGAAATACGGCCGGAAACATCCACGGATGTTGGCCATTGAGTCTGAGATTAAGACATTGCAGGAGCGAAAGACGCAGGAGGTAGACCGGGTCGTCAGCTCGCTTAGAAACGAATACAGGGTGGCGCTGGCCAGGGAGGAGTCTTTGAAAGCGGCCCTGGCGAAACAGAAGAAGGAATCGCTCGATTTGAATCAAAAGGCGATCCAGTATGGTGTGCTCCAGCGCGAAGCAGAGAGTGCCAGGCATATGTACGACCTGCTGATCAAACGTTTTAAGGAGACCACCCTGACTGAGGATATGAAAACAGGAAATATCCGGGTCATTGACAGTGCAGAGGTGTCAAAGCATCCGGTGAAACCAAGAAGGCAGCGTAACATCCTCCTGGCCATCATTGTGGGTCTTTTGACCGGAACAGGGCTAGCCTTCTTTTTCGAGTATCTGGATAATACCATCAAGATTCCTGAAGACGTCAAGAGACACCTCAGGATTCCGTACCTGGGTCCGGTTCCGGTTTTTGAAACAGCCAGTAAAAGCAATCCGGGACAAGCTGTGAACCAGGACCTCGTGACACTTCATGATTCCAAGTCCACTGCAAGCGAATCGTACCGCGGCATTCGGACCAACATCCTTTTCTCATCTGCTGAATCAGCACCGCAGGTGATCCTGATCACCAGTGCTGGTCCCAGAGAGGGGAAAACCATGACTGCGCTCAATCTGGGGATTACCATGGCACAGGCTGGGAGCAAAGTGATGCTCCTTGATTGCGACATGCGCAGGCCCAAGATTCACAAAGCATTCGGTCTGGCAAAGGATCATGGAATTTCAAACCTTTTAGTCGGGGGGGAGGTAGCGGATGGGGCGTTAAGGCACACCCCAATACCTAACCTCGATGTCATCCCGTGCGGCCCCATCCCTCCAAACCCCTCCGAGATGCTGGGATCAAAGCGTATGTCCGCTTTACTTGACAGACTGCGTAAGGCGTATACCCACATACTCATCGATTCCCCTCCTTGCACGGCTGTCACAGATCCTGCAGTCCTTTCAAAGTCCGTGGACGGCGTGGTCCTGGTGATTCGTGCAGGCGATACACCCAAAGAAATGGTGAAAAACGGGGTAGCCCAGTTTCAGGCCATTGGAGCCCATATCCTCGGCGCGATCTTGAACGGTGTCAATATCGACAGAGATAAGTATTATTACTACCAATACTATCACTACTACTATGGCGAGGATGGAGACAGGAGGAAAAGCAAGAATCGGAAGAAGAAATCAAAAGGCCGGTATGGGCGTTAGGCGCACGGTACAAGGCGCAAGGAATAAGAGAAAATTAAGAGAATGGGGAAGTTTCAGGATCTGAAGGTATGGCAAAGAGCAAAGGATTTAAAAGTCTATCTCTATAAGCTGACACTCCAAGGAGCTTTTGCAGAGGATTTTGGTTTAAGGGATCAGATTCGCCGGGCTGCGGTATCGGTCCCTAGTAACATAGCTGAGGGTGATGAACTTGGTACGGATCGACAGGCAATAAGGTGCTTTTACATTGCGAAGGGTTCTATAGCTGAATTGTTGAACCAAAAGATTATTGCCGGTGAGATTGGTTACCTTACAAATGAGCATTTCAAACACGTGAACGACGAGTGCCGGGCTATTTCCAGCATGCTAACACGACTCATTCAAGCCAAAATGAAATCACTACAAAAAAAGCAGTAAATTACTTTGCCTTGCGCCTTTCGCCCCGCGCCTTGCGCCGTTTTCGTGAATAAAGATGATCGACCTACACTGCCATATTCTACCCAACCTCGACGATGGCCCGTCATCTATAGACGAAAGCCTTGCCATGGCGAGACGGGCTGAGGAGGATGGCATCCGTATGATTGTGGCCACCCCTCATACCTTAAATGGCGTGTACTTAAACCCGGTTGACGATGTGAGTAAAAATCTCTCTATCCTTCAAGAGGCTCTCTCACAAAACCATATTGATGTTACGTTGTATCCTGGTGCGGATGTGCATCTCTGTCCCAATATGGTCAAGCAGATTGAAGCCGGAGAGGCCGGCACTATCAATCATGCGAAAAAATACATCATACTGGAACTCCCTTCACACACGATTCCTTCAGCTGCAAAAGATGAGATATTTAAGTTAAAAGCAAGCGGTATTACCCCCATTATCAGCCATCCGGAGCGAAATGCCGCCATACACCAAGATTCAAATATCCTGTATGACCTGATTTGTATGGGGGCACTGGGACAGGTTACAGCCATGAGCCTTACAGGAGACTTCGGTCTGTTTGTTCAGCAAACAGCTGCAAGGTTCATCAACCGGAGACTCATACACATTATTGCTAGCGATGCGCATTCGGCTGATGGTCGGCCCCCCGTGTTATCCAATGCAGTGGATCGTGCAGCAGAAATCCTGGGAAGCGACGAAGAAGCAGTACACATGGTCACGACCATACCGGCCGCCATCATAGCAGGGGAACGAATAGATATTTCCGAACCGGCGCGCAACGATCAAAGGAGCCGAGTGTTCTTATAGGTGAGAGAAAGAGTAAGAAGTAGGAAGTGATTAAAGGAGTGGCACCCTGTCACCAGTCAGCAGGCTACCAACATGGCACTAACTAAGGCAATGCACACATGCCCGCAGGGCGGCGAAGGTTTGCTGGATCCAATTCCGATCCTGCAAAAAACAGAGAGTTGTCAGCATGAGTCAGCGTGGGTCTTTGGCAAAAAGACAGATATCTCAGCGGCCTCTGCGTCTCTGTGGTGAGTAACGCCTTTGGGCCTCAAGTCACATGCCGTTTCGCATGCGCTATCAGCTCTTTGCGGCATGAGCTGTGTGTTATGAGTCGACAGGGAGTGCCATCCCTTTGGGCCCTTAGGATGGACTGTTAACAAGGCCCCGTCCAGAGGCTACCTATTTCATTACCATCCATGAGATCTCACTGCTCATCTGCATTGTAGGCCGCAGTGAAGCGGATTTCCTTACCTGCCATAGCCCGGTTACTGTCTACGGTATCACCGATCCTTATTGGAAATTAAGGGGGGTTTTCTCACTTCTTATTGTCCGTCCAACGAGTTGAAAAGGGTGTGAAACTTGAGTAACTAAGTAAATCTATGAATAAAGCTGCTTTCATCATTTATCTTATTTGTCTCAATCTGAGTCCTCTCCTGTTTGGGTCAGTGCATACATACGCTTATACCGTTATATCCTTAGGGATGTTAAGTGCCACACTTCTTCTGATGACAAAAAATGTAACAAAAAATCCTAAAAACCATGCCTATCGATTCCAATGCCCAAGCACCAGCCTGACTTTTCTCTTTGTCTCACTCTTAATCTTCCTCATATTCCAAATTATTCCTTTACCTGCTTTCATTGTGGAGTTTCTATCACCACAGGTAAAGATAGTTGGGGAGAAGTCATTACCAGCTTCGATTGCTGTGATTCAGGATAGCCAAGGTAAAGATGGGTTGGCTCTATCACCCTATTACTACCCGGTTCGCATGTCCATCATGAGATTAGCTATATATGGGTTATTTTTTCTTAGCTTAACGCAATTGCTGAATTCACAAAAGAGAATTGAACTGGCGGTCTTCTTGATCCTGATCATAGGTAGCTTTGAGGCGATGTACGGTTTGATACAGACCTATTCAGGATCTGGATACATCTGGTGGTACAAAAAAGGGACGAATCTCAGGGATCTGACAGGGACCTATATTAACCGAAACCACTTTGCGGGATTCATGGGAATGGGCTTGCTTTTGGCCGCCTCGTACGCTGCTGCGATTGCGCCCAGAGGAAAAAAGGACAAAACGCTATACACCTATGGAGGTAGTGTCAGGCATAAGGTCTCACGGTTTATATCCGGCCAGCATCGATTCAATAAGAGGAGCCTGATTCTGTTTGCGGGTGTTGTGATGGGGATTGGCCTTATCTTTTCCGCTTCCAGGGGGGGAATGATAGCGGCCGGCGGCGGCATGCTATGCATGGGCCTGTTATTTGTTTCTAGAAAAGATCATCGGAGGAAGGGATTTGTCCTTGTTATACTCTTTGTGGTCACGTCGGTTTATGCCGTTCATATAGGGGTAGAATATCCCGTTGAACGATTCAAGACATTGTACGCAAGTTTAGAGCAGAGAGCTATATACACTGAGAAAACCATAGACATGTTTCAAGATTACAGGCTGAGTGGGATAGGCGTAGGTAACTTCCAGTATGCATATCCCAAATATCAGGCCGCTGAAGACACGGGGACATTTATCCGTTATGCACATAACGACTGGGCACAATACTTGGCTGAAGCGGGTATCATAGGACTCTGTATATTGTTGGCCGGAGTATCCTACTTTATTTATTGTACCATGAGGTTGTGGAGAAAAAGAAGAGATCCATTTGCAGTGTGCCTTGGTGTTGCCCCCCTGGCAGCTATGGCAACAATAGCTATTCACTCCTACACCGATTTTAATCTTCATATTCCTGCCAACTCTCTTATTCTTGTGGCTATCATGGCCATCGGTTACAGCGCTATTCATCTGGAAAGACACCGTGGTGGAGACAAAACATTGTTCCGTTATTATATGTTACCGTTAAGATACAGAGGGGCGCTGCTTTTGCTCTTAACCCTGGGAGTCATTTTCTGGACAGGGTTTTGGACGGTCAGACATTTTGTGGCCGAAGCATACTGCAATACGGTGACCAATTCCACCCTGAACAGGGATCAAAATCCTCCCTTAGACGAAATCAAAAAGGCCATTTCATGGGACCCGTGGAATGCCGAGTATCGCTATAAATTGGCCCGGGAGATGGTCAGAATGCGGAGCTCGGGATTCGGACTTCGGAATTCGACAAACAAGATGCAAGATGCAGGATCCAAGACCCAAGCATCCAGCGACGGACGACGGACAACGAACAACGGTCAACCCTTTGGCGTCAAGGATCCGGCATCCAGAATTCGGGATCAGATGAAAATCATCGAGACTCTGGAGGGGGCCGTGCAGTTGAATCCTTTTCGGGCAGAATATCATGCGCGACTTGGATGGGAATATGCCTATCTGTGGCAGGATACAAATGATCGAAAGAGATGGCTCGCCGCGTCTGATCTATCCATGGAACGGGCGGCTTATTTTGCTGGCGAAAAGAGTCCAGGCCTTCATGTGTTGATGGGAAATTACTGGGTCGTGCGGTCCAGGACGATCCTCCCGTCCGAACCTGCATGGGACGCAGTTTGGGCCAAGGCTCAGTGGCACTACAAGAAGGCGATCAGTTTGGAAAAAAGAAAAGATCTATCAGAAGAGATAGATAGATTCATACGCAAGTTTTATCCCTCAGCGGGTTGGCCTGCAATCCCTATTTTTAGTAATGAAGATTACAATTTGAAGACCCTGCAGCAAGCTGCAGGGAATCTTCGACCGTAAGGAATATGCCTTATTTTATTTACGCGTGCTAACCCCGCAGCAAGCTACGGGGAATGCGCTCGCTTAATCGGTTCAAGTGAAGATTACTCACATCCAACCCCTGCCGTCATTCCTTCTGCTTCAGGGCTGAGACTGCTCGAACTCCACAACATTATTTTGCTCAGCGAACCCCTGGACATTTTTTGCCGTGAGACGTTTAACCATTTCCATGTCTTCTTGCGCTTCTTCATCATGTCCCATCTCGGCGTGGACATTTGCGCGGCTTAGGTATGCTGCTCCATATTCGGGATTCAATGCAATGGCCTTGTCAAAATCTTGCACTGCCTTTTCGTGCTCCCCCAATGATGCATAGGCAACCCCTCGTAAATGATACGCTCGATCATACTCGGGGTTCGTCTCAATCGCCCTGTCAAAATCCTGTATGGCGAGTTTCACTCTATCTGTTTTTGTGTATGCAACCCCGCGCGTGAGATAGGCAAGCTGATGCTTTGGATCCAGTAAAAGGATCTTGGAAAGATTGCAGATACTCTCGCCATATTTCCCTTTTGTAAAGGATGACAAGGCTTGGCCAAGCATCTCTTTTATGTCTTTGTTTTCTTTCATTTTTCTACTCCCTTTTTCATACTTGGGCAACTTGTTCAGTCTCATGGAGAATGCGTTTCAATTAGCTAGTGCCCATCCACAACTAACATGACAAGTGTCGGGCGCAGCGTAAGTTTCTAATACATATTACGTATGCAAACTGCTCAGGAGAAACGTATTCACTGTTAGCCACTTGTCAAGCCGGTGACTCCTCAATCGTGACGATGTGCTGCGAGTATACACAAGGACATAAGTAATTGCACATAAACGCTCCTTCTATTATCCTGATAAGCGCTGATGTATGAATGGGCAGGTGGCTGAGCTACTTCAGCGATTCCATCACACCCACGCTCAACCACGGAACATAGGTAACCAGCAGGACAACGGCCGCCATCATCAAGAGGAAGGGAAAAGCATCGCGGGAAACGCCGGTAAGCGGTCGTTCAAAACGAAAGGAACCGAGGAAAAGATTCATGCCGACCGGCGGTGTAAGGTAGCCCAACTGCAGATTGGCCAGAAAAATAATGCCAAGATGGGCGGGATGAACACCAAATGACTCGGCCATAGGTAGTATTAGAGGTACCACCACGACCAGTGCGGCGTAAATGTCCATCAAGCATCCGACGATAATGAGCCCACCATTTAGGGCCAGCAGGAAGATCCACTTGGTCTGAAGATGCTTTGTGGCCCAAGTGGCCGCATACATCGGGACCTGGGCATCAACAAGATAGCTCGTCAACCCCATGGCCACGCCGAGGATAATGAGCACGCCTCCTATAAGGGCGGCACATTTGATGAGCATTTCGAGAAATTCCTGTAGACCCAGATCACGATAGATCAGAACCTCCACGATTAATGCATAGACCACCAGGACAGCCGCAGCTTCCACCAGGGTGCAGAATCCCCCAAAGATAATCACCAACAGAAAAATCGGCATGATAACTTCCCATTTGGCGATCCAAATGGCAGTAACCGCTTCTCGCAGACCAAATGGGGCCCGGCCTGCGCCGGTCTTAAACCCCTGCCACACGCAAGCCAGGCAGATAGGAGCAATCAGCAAACCTCCTGGTACCAGTCCGGCCTTGAACAGGTCAATGATCGGAACATGGGCAATGACGCCGTACAGGATGACAACGAGGCTTGGGGGGAGTAGCAGACCGAGGCTGCCCGTTGAGGTCAAGAGTCCTACGGAAAAATTCTCTCTAAAACCGCTCTTCAAAAGGATGGGTAACAAGAGTCCGCCTAACGCAAGAATCGTCACGCCGGATGCCCCCGTGAATGTCGTAAAGAAGGCACAAAGCAGGGTGGCCGCCACTGCCAATCCACCTGGGATCCATCCAAAGAGCCCCTGGAAAACGCCAACCAGACGTTCACTCGCGCGGCTTTCAGAAAGAATGAAGCCGGCCAGAGTAAAGAGCGGGATTGTGGGAAAGATCGGTGATGCCACGATACGATATGTTTCGGCAGGTATCGCCGCCACCGTAACACCATCGCCCCAGAAGAGCAAAAGGGCTGTGCCGCCGAGCAAGATGAAGATCGGTGTTCCCAGAACTGCTGCCGTTCCCAGCAATAGCAGCCCGGGAAAAACAAGTAGCGGGGCGCAGTCAGAACAGAAAATTGGAATTAAGATCATGGCCGGAAGACTCAACCCTACCAGCATTCTAGCCCAGATCCGTTCCGAGGCGCGCAGAATGAAACGGATGGCCATCACCGCAAAGCCAAAAGGCATAACGGCTTCAGCAAGCCAGATTGGGAGCCAGCCTCCGATCCTGGTAAGGCCTCCGCTTTCAAAAAGACCAAAAGGTTTGAGCCAATGCTCGATAAAGTCAGGGATGATACTGGCCCACCAGGAGGGGATTGCAGGGGCTTCGGCGACAACCAGTTGCAGGCTCGCTCCGAACAATCCGAAACAGACGGCGGCCGATATAAAAGCCTCCACACAATCAAGGATGCGGCTTGCCTGGGGAGGTAGCCAGTTCATGGGTGTGGCGATCCTGAGGTGTTTGCCCTCGCGTGTGGCGAGCATGGCACCGAGAAACCCGATCCACAGCGTGAGATGCTGGAGGTATTCTGTTGAGCCGGTAATACCCGAACTGAGCAAGGCACGACCAAACAATTCGGCAACGGGGATCAACGCCATGAGCAACAAGGTTATGATCAGGACAGCGTCCTCCGTGCGGCCTGCCAACCAGGTGAGCCGTCCGAATATACTTGCTGATGGGGTCGTGGTGTCTGGATTAGGTTTCATGGGGTGCATCTAATGGGAGCATTAGCAGGACAATCAGTAGCATATTACATGATCACCGGTCTCCGGCCGCTGTAGTTTGAAGGTCTCCGGACCGCCGGTATTCGTCCAGCAGGCCTCGGACCCTATCGAACATCTGCTTGGAAATGCGAGGCCCCACAAATACCGGATATCCTGCTTCCCGAAGGAGCGTTCTCCACGCCTCCTCGACCGGCGGGGGAACGGGATGAACAGTAAGCCCGTGTTTCTTCATGACTGCAATTGCTTCCTTCTCCAATTCCCGTATTCGCTTCTGCAACCGGGTGCCAACCTCTCGGGCAGCATCTTCAAGCAAGGGGCGCAGATTCGCTGGTATCTTATTCCATTGCTTCATGGAGACGACCGTTGTCCCGGGAAGCGGCTGCCAGCGAAAGTCCGCCATATGGGGAGCCAATGCAAACCACTGGAAAGACAGCGCGGCAGTTGGCGGCGCGGGAAACGCGTCCACCAAGCCGGTTTGCAGCGACGGCAGCAAGTCTGTGATCCCCAGGGGGACAGGGTTGAATCCCCAACGCTTCAGCAGTTCCACATAGGCCGTATCGGAACCCCAGAAGAAAAGCTTCTGCTTTTTCATCTCCTCCGGTGTGGTCACAGGTTCTTTTGTAAAGAAGTGGACCCAGCCTGCACAGCTCCAGGTGAGAACCTTGAAACCCTTTTCAGCCAAGCGGACTTCGAATTCAGGGCCCAGCTTTTCTATGACGTAGTCAAGTTCTCCATCAGTTCGGACCAACATGGGCAATGAGAGGGCCTCGATGTCGGGAATTATTTCGAGGAGGGTTGAGCTGGTAAGAGCCGTGGCGTGCAACTGCCCGATGCGGATTTTGCGCAACATGTCCTTTTCGTCACCCGCTACACCTCCGGCATAGATTCTCACCTGTACCTTGCCCCCGCTTAGCTCTTTCCATTTCTGGGCTGTTTCCATCATGGCATCATGCCAGGGAGAGCCTTCAGGTGCCACTGTGCCAAGCTTGATGACTTGTGCGTGAGCAGTCATAGCTCCCAGTGCAAGGAGAAATATCGATATCCATGCAGCCACTGCTTTCAAGGTTCGGTCTCCTCGCAATCCAGAAAGAGTCCCGGGCTGTGATCCAGCAACCACTGAGCCTTTTGCCGGGCCAATATATTGGCAAGGCGCCATTTAAGCACAGCATCTGGATCCACCGCAAGGGCTTTATGTAAGAGTTTTTTGAACAACCTGCAGTCTTGTTTGCCAACTGCCACTGATGATGCCAGCGCAACGTAGGGGGAGGCCTTCTTTCCCTGACTCAGCGTTACAGCGCGATCAAAGTGCTCCACTGCGCGTTCCGCGCTTCCTCCCATAGCTCCCAACCGATCCCCTTCAAAAGTGATGAAGAATTCATGAATGGCACCGTGGTCAAAATCTTCGTTGAGTTCGAGCGCGCGACGCATCATGGCCTCTACAATGGGGAGTTCTGCCAAGAGAGACATGTTGGAAACATCTGTGGAAATGGCCCCCGCCCAGCCCGCGGCAGCCCAATAGAGCAAGGGCACATCGTTTGCTGATAGTGCATCCAGAACCTGTTGCCGACCTTTGCGCAGGTTGTTTTCAAAGTCCTGATAATCAAGCGACAGCCCCCCTAAGGCATAATTTCGTCCCCGGAGATATAGCTTCGTAGCGCGCTGTCGAAGATATTGGGCGCGCTGAAAATCAGCTTCCTGTACCCTCTCGGCTTCCGCTTGGATGAATGCATTGGCATATGTCACAAATGCATCAGCCGCGGCCAGGGAGAGATCGCGATTCTTCGGGTCAGAAGCGAGCATGGCCTCGTAAGTCTTGATGGCAAAAGGCAGTGCATCTCGAATCAATTCAGGATCATTGTCTCGCACGAATACATTCGATTCCGGGGGCCCCGAAAAGACTTCAGCTACACTGCGAATTTGAGCACGGCGCAGCGCACCGCATCCGCTTGCCATAACGATGCATGAAGAGATCAATACGACACGATACCCTATGGGGAAGCGTATATGGGTGAGCCATGATAAAGACATTCAAAGGATCTTGGCACGGGATACAGAAAAATGCAAGGCCACAAGCCTGCCTTTGAAGCTTTGTCATATATTATGATGCTTTTTCTCTTGATAACCGTTTGCCATTGTGTCATATCCGTGACCGAGCAAGGTCAAGTGAGGATTGAAGAGCCCTGCGGTTCCGGTGAATCCCGAAATATCGGCACTGGGCGGGACAGGGAATTCGCTCGCCGTTGCAATTGATTCAGCCGTTGGTATGACAGCCCTACGAGCGGAGATATAGCCAAAGCCTGGGGGGAACCCTTATGGGAATGGTATAGGCTCATACGCGGTATCAAATGTACTGCTGCGTGTGAGCCTTTTTTGTTTGAGACCGTTACACAATTTCTTCTCACTTGTTCCTATGAGCTTTTTGACCCATCCAAGGACTTGCTCACTAAATCCCGGCACGTAGTGCCTCTTTTAAAGTCGTCGGGCGCAATCGTTGCGCTAAACTCGGCCTAACGACCTCGAACAGTTCGGGATTTGCCCACCACGGCGGGCACGTTCGCTTCGCCGGGATAGGTGCCCCAAATAGCTCATAATGGTCGTTCAAAGTGGTTATGCAAAGGTCTCTGTTTTTGGGAAACTGAGGAGACATTCTCATGCCTGACAGACCTAGCTACGAGGCATTGAAACAAAGGGTCAGCGTTCTCGAAAAGGAAGGCCTTGAGCGAAAGCGCCAGGAGGAGGCACTCCTGGAAAGTGCCCGCCGCCTGCAACTGGCCTACGACCAAGCCATCATCTACGCACACGAGCTGAATGAAGAAATCGCGGAACGCCGGCGTGCACAGGAAGCGCTCAAAAAAGCGCGTGACACCCTCGAAGAGCGGGTTGAGGAGCGAACCGCTGCGTTGAAACACGAGATCGCTGAGCGCAAGCGTGTGGAGGAAGCCTTGCGGGAGAGCGAGGAGCTATATCGCTCCTTTGTACAAAGCTTCCAGGGAATCGCCTTTCGCCGCCGCATGGACTTTACGTCGATATTCTTTCATGGCGCTGTGGAAGCTATTACAGGCTATACAGAGGGAGAATTTGTCACAGGGAAGGCGAGATGGGACCAGATCATTCCCCCGGAGGATTTGCAGAATATTTCAGAGAGCATCAAAAAAATAGGTTCCGTGCCAAACTATTCGGATGAGCGAGAATACCGCATCATACGCAAGGGCGGAGACATACGCTGGGTGCACGAATTTATTCAAAACGTATGTGACAATACAGGGAAGCCTATCTTGGTCCAAGGGGCGATTTATGATGTGACAGACCACAAACGGGCCCAGGAGGAGAAAGCGAAATTGGAAGCCGCACTCCAGCAGGCCCGCAAGATGGAAGCCCTGGGTACCTTGGCAGGTGGTATCGCCCATGAATTTAACAACATTCTCTGGATCATTATTGGCAATACCGAACTTGCGTTATACGAAATTCCCAAGAACGATGAGGCGCGGCAGAGTTTGGAGGAGGTACTCAAGGCTTGCATGCATGCAGAAGCCGTCGTGAAGCAAATCCTGGTCTTTTCCCGCCAGACACAGGCCGAAAAAAGGCCGGTGCAAATCGCTGAGGTTGTTGAAGAAGGCCTCAGTCTGCTGCGCGCATCATTACCCACAACCATCGAAATTCGCAAGAAGATCGCATCGCCTTCAGGGGCAATCGTAGGCGATCCGACCCAAATCCATCAGATGCTGATCAATCTTTGCACCAATGCTGCCCACGCCATGCGAGAGGAGGGGGGCGTGCTCGAAGTGAGTGTTGTGGATATGGAGCTCGATGCGGATAGCGTGGCTCAATATCCGGATTTGGCACCCGGATCGTACGTGACCCTGAGCGTAAGCGACACGGGCCACGGCATAGATCCTGAGATCATGGAACGAATTTTCGACCCCTATTTTACCACCAAAGGATTGGCTGAAGTAACCGGAATGGGTTTGACGGTAATTCACGAGATTGTCAAGAACCACGAAGGGGTAATCGCCGTCCAAAGTGAGCAGGGCAAGGGCACGAGCTTTCACGTATTTCTTCCCAGGGTCGAGAGCGCGGTCCTACCGAAAAGCAAAATCGCAGAGCCTTTCCCCAGAGGCCATGAGCGAATTCTTTTCGTTGATGATGAAAAAGCGGTAGTAGAAATGGGGAAAAAAACACTGGAGCGCCTTGGCTATGAGGTCATTACGACTACGAGCAGCGCACAGGCTCTTGACACGTTTCGGGCGGATCATGCCAAACTTGATCTTGTCATCACGGACCAGACCATGCCGAATATGACAGGTGGCATGTTGGCCAAAGAAATGGTGAGCATAAGGCCCGACATCCCGATTATTCTTTGCACGGGATATAGCGAGTTGATGACAAAAAAGAAAGCCGAGGAACTGGGCATTCAAGCTTTTCTCATGAAGCCGCTTGAGACCCGGGACCTTGCCACAACCATCCGCAGGGTGCTGGACAAAGGCTGATGTAGAAATTTTTCGTGTGTACCGTATAGGAAGCGGCAGGCCCTCCTGCATGCGTGAACCCCGTTTCTCGTGAAGAGGCGGGGTTCACGTCATTTTGGTCCTAAAATACACCCTTTTGAGCCCTGAAATACACCCCTTCCCCCCCTAGAATAAGGTGCCCAGCCCCCTCAAAATCAGGTCTTCACCCCATTGACCTCCATAGGCATTTTTTTAAAATCAAACGCAAAGTTCAGGAGTGAAAAGCTTTTTGGCTTTCACAAGGGGCAAGCCCCGGGCCGGGAATTGGCTCCAAGAATCTCCCAAGGAAACCTCTCGCGGTTTTTCGTCCAGAGCGGGATCGCGCGATTCCGGGATCTTTTGGTTTGATGAAAGCGCATGAGATCACAAGATTATGGGAAGAGCGGAACAGCGGATTCATCCTCCAGTCACATGGACAAGCCACTATGCTCGGGATCTAGCCATTTTCGCTATATTTTGTTTGAGAAAGGAGGGATGAGATTCCAAGTTTTCTATTGGATTTGTTCTTAAAATGAGGAAGGAGGAAGGGATTATGAAAAAGTTGATATTAGCAAGCATATTAGCCATAGCATTGGCTGCAGGCGCAGTGCATGCCGCGGACATTGTTCCGTCCTCTATCGACCAGCCGGGCACCCAACCGCAGCAAATCAGTGCCCTGAGCGGCCCGGACCGATGTGATAACTGTCACGGCGGATACAACACATCGGTGGAGCCTGCTTTCAACTGGCGCGGCAGCATGATGGCCAACGCGGGCCGGGACCCCATCTTCTGGGCGACCGTGGCCGTGGTTGAGCAGGATTTTAACGGTGCCGGCGATCTCTGCATCCGCTGTCACAGTACCGCCGGGTGGCTGGCAGGCCGTTCCACACCCACGGATGGGTCAGGATTGGGACAGAGCGACGATGATGGGGTCGAGTGCGATTTCTGTCACAAGATGACCAACCCGGCATACTGGGCCGACCCCCCTGTTAATCCTTTTGAGTGGGCTGGAGTGCAGGTTGACCCGTTTATCGCCAGAGATATCCTAACAGGAGAGGGCTACTACGGCAGCGGGATGTTCTCCATGTGGGGGGGAGGCGACATGCTGGGCCCGTACGCTGTCACTAATGCCAAGCATCAGTTCCTGAAGTCCAAGTTCCACCGCGACCGAGAATTCTGCGGCACCTGCCACGATGTCTCCAACCCGGCCGTAGGGAATATTGCCCACAATTTCGGCGCCCAGGACGCTTTTCTTGCTGCTTTTCCCGACAGTATTACTGCCGACGGTACATCAGAACCTTTCCCTAACCCTCTCCCTAAAAAATATGACCTGAAAGCGGCCTTCAACAACTTCCCTTACCAGTACGGCATCGTGGAGCGGACCTTCAGTGAGCACATGTCCAGCCAGATCCCATTTACGCTGGTCGACGATTTTCCGACTCTTCCCGCCGATCTCCAGGGCGGGGCTTTGCAGGCCATGTATAACGCGGCTACCAAGAATGGCACCATTTCGGCAAACTATGTGCAGGAGAACCCGGACGACCCTCCAGAGGATTATAACCGCTACTACACCTGTCAGACCTGCCACCTGCGCCCGGTTACCGGCCAGGGCTGCAACAAGAACCCCGAAGTCCGCGATGACCTCCCGCTGCACGACATGACGGGCGGCAATTACTGGATGCCCGAGGCGATCAAGTACCTGGACACCCAGGGCAAGCTGCTGCTCGGCGGCAACCTTACGGCAACCCAGATCGCCGCACTGGATGCCGGTGCTCTGCGTGCCAAAGAACAGCTGGACCTGGCGGCATCTTTGTCGGTTCAGGGCAAGACGGTCAAGATCGTGAACCATACGGGTCACAAGCTCATCTCCGGCTATCCCGAAGGACGCCGCATGTGGCTCAACATCAAGTGGCTCGATAGCAACGACAATCTGCTGAGGGAAGACGGTGCGTACGGGCAGTTACCAGATCCTAATAATCCTGGTTCTTTTGTAAAGGACCCGCTCACCAATTCAATCCCGGTTAAGTCTATCATAGACCTCTACGACCCCAACACCAAGATCTACGAGGCCCACTACGGCATGACCCGGAAATGGGCGCAGCGGTTAATCGGCTTGGGTTATGACGAAAACCTGGTGCTGAGCATCGATAGATATGATCCGGATCTGAATAAACCGGATAAGATAGTTACATTGGGCGAACTGGCTGATCTCTTATTTCCAGGCACCTACCACGAGACGTTTCACTTCGCCCTGAATAACTACGTGGCAAAGGACAACCGCATCCCGCCGTACGGGATGAGCTATGACACGGCTCGGGACCGCAACGCCCTGCCCGTGCCAGCTGACCAGTACAGCGGCGGCCCGGGAAAGACGTATGATTACTTCGACACGTTCCATCTGAATCCTCCTCAGGG
>JBFEUB010000022.1:0-25337 GCA_041547605.1 Desulfobacteria bacterium | reverse complement strand
CTGGATCAACCGCATTGATGAAAATCTTGTGTTGATTCCTTTTTCTTATCATTGCCTATATCCGAATCTTAACTTTTTTCAGCATAACCAGGACACACCGCAGCCCGCAGGAAAACGCTTTACCTATTCCGTATTTTCAATCAACTATCATTGAGGTTCAACTGAACCTGACGCAAACGCAAAAGATACCTTGGAGCGCAAATCAGTCATTCATGATTGGACGCAGAAGCGTACCATATACCTTTACGTCTAAATTGATTCACATTCAAGCAATAATTCCGTGCCACAGCCATACCTCTCACGGACCTTCTCTTTATTTTAGGACTGTATGACTTGACAGACAAAGGTGGAAAGAGATACATAACGCGTCTGTAAACAAAGGCTGAATTCATCGAAGACCCCATGGAGGAAATACGAGGGCAACATGGCCTGTCCTTGCTTGGCAGCCATCCCTACCCGCGTACGCGCTACAGTCACCTACACCCCCAACCTCACGGCGGGGCCGAGGAGAGCTGTCCCAAAAATGTCTATGGTGTTTACCGGGTGCAAAGACCCGAAAAGTAACTTTCTGATCTTATAGGGCGATCAGGCTTCATATGGCAACTGGTAAGTTCTTCTTGTCATAAGTCATCATTTACGAAATCCCGGATCTCGAAGTCATGACAGACAAAAAAAATGGGCAAAAATCAGGTATGTATATCGTGGGTATTGATGCAGGGTCGGTAAGCCTCAACACCGTTGTTATCAACCAGACTAAAGAAATTATCTACGAGTCTCCCTACAAGCGCCACCTGGGAAAAGTAGAAGAAGAGGTTATAGACCTAATTGATGCATTGAACGAGAGACTGGGCACCCAAAATGTCAGGGCCTTTGCCTTCACAGGGAATCACGGACAGAAGATCGGGGAACGGATGGGTGGTTTCTATGAATTTGAAACCATTAGTCAGGTACTGGGGGCGCTTCACATTGAACCAAACATAAGAACAATCATCAGCATGGGGGGGCAGGACACGGCTCTTTTACAGATCAACCATGATCAGGACACCTGGGAACTCGATTATTTTAATGCTAACGGTCCGTGTGCATCCGGCACGGGGTCTTTTATTGATCAACAAGCCCAGCGATTAGCCACATCCATATATGACAAGAAGGTAGATATATCTCAAGATCAGATCGATAAAATACTCTCTGACTTTATCAAGCTCGGCCTTCAGAGCAAGGTTCCTGCCAACGTAGCATGTCGGTGCACGGTCTTTACAAAGTCAGACATGATTCACTTGCAGAACAAGGGAGAGAAACTCGAAGATATCATTTTTGGGCTGCATGTGGGAAATGCCAGAAATTACATGAGCACTATCGTGTCGAATCGGGTACTCGAAGATCCCATTTTATTTGTTGGGGGACTCTCAATGAATGAACTTCAGGTCCGCGCCTTTCAAAGCTATTTCCCCGGTTTGATCGTTCCTGAGCATAACACGTCGATCGGTGCTCTGGGGGTTGCATTACAGGCCCTCGAATTGGGCATAGAGAATTGTTTGAATTTGGAAGGATCGATAGTCAGTGCGACAGACGACTCCGCCGGCCTGCCCCTGGCTTGCAAACTAGCTTTAAGGCAGACGGACTTTCCAGCCGACAACGAGGTTCGAACAAGATCGATCAATAGAAAGATCCCGGTCTATCTGGGTATCGATATTGGCTCCACAACCACCAAACATGCCCTAATTAATGAAGATTGTGAGATCGTTCATAAGAGATATGTCCACACCCAAGGGAAGCCGGTTGAGGTGACGCAGAAGCTCCTACAGGCCATTCGTGATGAAATGGGAGACAGGATCGACATTATTGGAACGGCCACGACCGGATCGGGTAGGAATGTGGTTGGAGATTTCTTGAATGCGGACCTGATCATTGATGAGATCACGGCGCACGCTAGGGGGGCTGTCGAGATTGATGCCGCCGTTGACACGATTTTCGAGATTGGTGGTCAAGATTCAAAGTATATCTATATCTCCAACACCTATCCCCTTGATTTTGACATGAACAAAGTGTGTGCTGCTGGTACGGGGAGTTTCCTCCATGAACTTGCGAACAAGTATGGCATCAACATCGTGGGTGAGTTTCAGGAGATCGCCCTCTCCTCGGATCGTCCCATAAAACTGGCAGAGCGATGCACTGTTTTCATGGAATCAGACCTGGTTTCCTATCATCAGAAAGGGATTTCAAAGCATGATCTCATAGCAGGTCTTTGCTATGCCATTGTTTACAACTATCTGAACCGCGTTGTGGAAAAGAGAAAGGTGGGCCAAAGAGTCATGTTTCTGGGGGGGCCTTCTCTAAACAAAGGGGTAGTGGCAGCCTTTGAGAATGTCCTCGGCCGAGGTCTTGTCGTCCCTCGGCACAGGGAAGTGCTGGGTGCCTTTGGGGCTGCTATCAGCCTTAAGGAGAGGATGATTCTTGAAAACAAGGGGAGTAGCATCTTCCGGGGTCTGGATAGTGCCATAAACGATCGAATGGCCTATAAGGAAAAGATCTGCCGTGCAGACTCCAACTGCCACAATCAATGTAAGCTCAAAGTGTACAATTTTGATGGTCGGAAGAGTATCTGGGGAGGCGAATGCGGCCGGTATGAATTGATCGCCAAAAGGAGTCCGAAGAAAGAGGACTACTTCCAATTGAGAGAAGACATCTGGCAGACCCATATGTCGGGCGTCTACGATGAGCTGGGGGAAGAGCCCGTTATGAAGCTGGATGGGCGGCCAACCGTTGGGATGCAAAGGGCGCTATACTCCCTCCAGACCGGGGTTCTATGGGCCCATTTTTTTGATCGGCTGGGTTACAGACTTATCCTGACCCCACCTACCAATACCCGTATCTCCGGTTCAGGGATCGAAGCCATGACCGCAGAGACCTGTTATCCCATAAAGGTATCGCATGGTCATGTCAAGGAACTCATTAGAAAAACAAGATACCTATATCTTCCCTCCATGGTCGATATGCGAACCCCTGTAGCGTCCGAGACGGGGTTTTATTGCCCGCTTGTACAGGCCAATCACTACATGGTTCGCCAAGCCCTTGAAATCAGAAAAGACTCCATTTTGAGCCCCATCGTTCATCTGAAATATGATACGCCTACTCTGGCCCTGGAACTTGGAGACCAGCTTTCGCTCAGGCTGCGCAAGAGCGGATCGGAGATTAAGAAGGCTTTGGAGTACGCATTGGAAAAGCAGGATCGATTCATCAGGGCCATGTGGGAAATAGGCAAGGAAATCATGGATGGCCATAGCCATGAAAGCCCTTTAGTTGTGGTGACGGGGCGTCCGTACAACCTGTATGATGAAAGGCTGAATTTGAGGATAGGAAAGAACCTGGCCAAGATTGGTGTCACGGCACTCCCCATGGACTTCATTGACGTCACCGCAGTTAACCTTGCTGATTTTCCTTCCATGTACTGGGGACTGGGGGCCCAGATTTTGAGGACAGCCAAGTTCATAGAACGCCATCCCAACTTCTTTGGTCTGCATATCACCAATTTCAGCTGTGGCGCGGACTCCTTCATTGAACATTTCTATAGGTACATTATGGGAGATAAACCGTACCTCATTCTGGAATTGGATGAACACAGTGCCGTGGCTGGTGTCATGACGAGATTGGAAGCTTACAAGAATGTCCTTGAAAACAGCATGCAGAAGCTGAATAATGCGGTGAACATAGAATTACACGCAGCCAATTAAGGTCAACATGGAAGCACAAAAGAGCGCGACCTTCAGATCCCTGTCTGAAAATGTGGGCCAGTTTAGTCTCCAAGATAAGACCTTTTTGCTACCGGAGATGAACAGGATAGGGGCTCATCTCATTGCTGGGGCCTTCAGGAGCTTTGGTGTTAATGCTCTGGTCATGGAAACTTATGAAGGCCTTGATCTTGGCAAAGAGTTCACCTCGGGCAAGGAGTGCTTCCCGTGCCAGGTGACTACCGGCGACATTCTGCTTTTCCTGAGAAAGGAAAAAGAAAGCCTGGGTGAGCGTTTCAATGCAGAAAATTATGTAGTCTTTATGCCAGAGTCGGAAGGTCCCTGTCGGTTTGGCATGTATAATAAATATCAAAGGATTGTTTTAGATTCTTTCCCTGAATTGAAGAAAGTCAAAATTGGTTCGCTCACGTCACAGGACTCTTATGCTCTCAAGGGTATGATTGAGAAGGAGCGGGCCAGGGATTTCCGAAAGGCGGCGTATTTTTCCGTAGTGATAGGTGACATCCTGGACAGACTTCTGTGGAGGATCAGACCCTACGAAAGCGAACAGGGTGCGACGGACGATTTCATTGAGCGATCCATGAAGACCATGGCTGATTACTTTGAGTCGTATGGCTCCATGAAAGACTTTGACAGGATTCTTGACAGACTGGAAGGCGTCATTGAAGAGGGCAAAGACCTTATTGATCCCAATATTTCTCCCAAACCATTGATAGGGATCGTGGGGGAAATTTACTTGAGAACCCATGTGCATTCAAATCAGGATATTATCAGGGTGTTAGAACGATATGGGGCCGAGGTCGTTAATGCTTCTCTTGCCGAATGGGTGGATTACACCACCTATGATAAGGTAAGGGCAGCCAAGATAGGGCTCCGGTTAAATCTTAGACAGTGGCGTTTTGACAAAGTGAAATCTTACCTGAAAGAGATTATCAGCTATGGGGGAGACCTTTTATACCAGCATATCAGACTTGACAGGGCATACAAAAGGGTGAAGCCTTTGCTTGACGTGGCGGAGGATCATTCGGTGGCACACTTGGAAAGAACGCTCAAAAAGTATGATCTTTATTCTTTCGAGTTAGGAACGGAGGCGTGTCTGAGTATTGCTGGCATCATGGAATATATACACGAGGGGTACAATGGTGTGGTCAATGTGTATCCTTTTACCTGCATGCCAAGCACGATTACATCATCCGTTATGAGACCCATCATGAACCGTAAGAAGGTTCCTTATCTAGACGCCCCTTATGATGGCACCTATCAGCCCGGCAGGGAGGCCGCCATCAGGACGTTTATGTACCAAGCGTATCAGCACTTTAAGAGACATGGCAGGAAAAACAGAATTCATGTTTAGACACTTGTTTTTTACTGTGCTGATGGAATGCAGACGGCCTCTTGCGCTCACGCTTGCGCCCAAAAGTCAAAGATCCAGCGAACAAGATTAAACCCCACGAGAAAAAATCCTTCGGCACGGGAGACACGAAATCCTGTTCGCATAAACACGACCACTATAAATACCATGCCCACCAGAATATAGAGGCTTCCAAGACCGGCTGCGTCAATCGTGAGGGGCCTAAGGGTGCCCGCTAAACCGAGCACGCCCAGCAGGTTATAAAGGTCGCTGCCGATCAAGTTGCCAGCCGATATTCCATAGCGCCCCTTGAGAGCTGCCACCAGTGATGTGGCAAATTCTGGTGCAGATGTCCCCGCGGCTACGATGGTGACCCCTATGACCCACTCGGAGAGCCCCATTACTCTGGCCAGAGAAACAGCTGACCAGACCAGAAGGTGGCCGCCAGAAACGACCGCCGCGATGCCTAGAAAAAGCAGTGGAACATCTTTCCAGGTAGCCTCCTCTTCGAGTTGTTCTTCCTCTATCGGGACCTTTTTGCAAAAGAGAAAACCGATGTACAAAACCAGTGCTGCCAGAAGTATAATGCCCTCTTGAGGCTCCAGCGTTAAATCGTGGAGAAATGAGACCAAAACGGCTGATGTGATAAGAAGAAAGAGGCCGTCTCGCCACACAAGGGCTGGGGTCGTTTTGATACTTCGAATCGCTGCGCAGCCACCCAAGATGAATCCTAAATTAAAGATGTTGGAACCAACCACATTGCTGACCGATATGTCCGGCAATCCCCTTATGGCGGCATTGATCGTTACTGCGAACTCAGGTGCAGATGTACCCATGGCAACGACCGTCAAACCTATCGCCAAGTCAGACATATGCAACCTATAGGCAATGCGCACCGCTGCGTCTACAAGCCACTGGGACCCTTTCCACAGCAAACTAACGGAAACGGCTATCAACAGGATATCTAACAAGATACTCATGGTAATTGTCCTGATGTGTTTTCAAAGGGAAGGGTAGACTGTGCCAGGGATTCTGTTGACTTGAGCAGGGAGTCGGCTTGCTTGGTACACTGATCAGAGAGCTTCATGAAATGTTTTGCCTCATTTTCGCGTCCCCGCTTCAGACATCCTGCTGCATAAATCTCACACTTTCTTCTTAAGGCGGCAAGCGCCGCAGTGTATTGACTGGAGCTCAGCAAATCGCTTTCAAGGATCTTTTGCAGGGCTTGGATGCGAAATCGGTCGGCGCCCCATTGCCTGGAGAGCTGATCTGAATGCCCGCCGTGTTTCATCACAAGGGGGGTTTCGATCAAATATATCGGAAGCCGGCATGCAGTTCTCAGCCAGAGATCGTAGTCCTCGCACACGAGCAGTGTTTCATCAAAGGCACCTATCTCGTCAAACAGGGAACGTCTCATCATCACAGCAGAAGGGCTTACGATGCACAATTCTAAACATTTTTCAAAGATCATCCCAGAGTACTTCTTGTGCCGTTTCCTGGGGTTTACGAATCTGCCGTTTCTTATCCAGATCTCTTCGGTTTGACAAATCAGCGCCTCTGGGTGGGCATCGAAGAACGCGACCTGGGCTGAAAGCTTTTCAGGGAGCCACAAATCATCAGAGTCCAGAAATGCAATAAGTCCACCGGCAGCCCAAGCAAGACCGGCATTTCGAGCAGCACTGACCCCTCTCTGGGTTTGCCTAACAACCGAAATTTGGGGATAGGACTGGAGGATTCTCCAAGTATTATCGCTTGACCCGTCGTCTACCACAATGATTTCAAAGTCATGAAACTCCTGGGCCAAGACCGAGTCAATGGCTCTGTTGAGAGCCCAAGCGCGGTTGTACGTAGGAATAATGACGCTGACGGTTGGCATAGACAGATTATCCTAGAGCATAATGTTTCAGAAATCTCAAACGTTTTTGAGCTCACGACAAACTACCCCGGCCCATGCCCTGTGCGGGAGGGAGAAGTTCTTTGCTCGGCTTATTATTTGCTTGAAATGGTAAATTCTATGTGTTAATCCTCCGGAAAAACAAGAGGTGCCTGTGCGCAGTTTGTATATGAACTTAGGGCGTATACCGACTGTGTGCGTGATTTATAAAATTCTGGTTAGAGGGGAAGTCTGGTAAGGTGTTAAACGCACTCCTTGGGGCTATTTCTAGCGATTTAGCGATTGATTTAGGGACCGCCAATACCCTTGTATATGTGAAGGGGAAGGGGATCGTGCTCAGCGAACCATCTGTTGTGGCGGTTCGTACCGACAACCGGTACAAGAACAGGGTCTTTTCGGTAGGAGCCGACGCCAAGCGGATGCTGGGACGGACACCTGGTAACATTCTTGCCATTCGTCCGTTGAAAGATGGCGTTATTGCTGATTTTGAAGTCGCTGAGGCGATGTTGAGACACTTTATCCGAAAGGTGCATAACCGCAGAAGCCTCATACGGCCCAGAATCATCATTGCCGTCCCATCAGGCATTACACAAGTCGAGAAGCGTGCTGTAACAGAATCGGCCGAATCGGCAGGTGCCCGAGAGGTATTTCTCATTGAGGAACCCATGGCCGGAGCCATAGGTGCAGGTCTTCCGATCACGGAGCCCACGTGTAATATGATCGTGGATATTGGAGGTGGCACGACCGAAGTGGCTGTTATATCGCTGGGCGGAATCGTCTTTTGCCGCACGATTCGGGTTGGTGGGGATAAGATGGACGACGCAATTGTCCAATACATTAAACGGAAATATAACCTTTTGATTGGAGAAAGAACATCAGAACTAATCAAGACTGCTATTGGCAATGCTTACCCTGATCCGGAACATATAGAAACCATTGAGGTCAAGGGAAGGGACCTAGTATCGGGAATACCCAAAATTCTTGCCATAGATTCGGAAGAGATTCGTGTTGCAATCTCCGAGCAGATCGATTCTATTGTTGAAAGTGTCAAAATATGCCTGGAACAGACCCCGCCAGAATTGGCAGCGGACATTGTCGACAGGGGGATTGTCATGACCGGAGGAGGAGCACTGCTCAAGAATATGGACAAATTGCTCCGAGAAGAGACGCACTTGCCAATTACTGTGACCGAGGACCCACTTTCTACGGTTGTCCTTGGGTCAGGCCAGGCTTTGGAGAATATTTCCATCCTGAGAGAAGTAATGATACAGTGATGGAACAGTTCCTTTCCATGATGTCATGATGGGTCCCCAACAAAAAACCTTCTTCTGCTTCATATATGAGACATGTTTTCAAGAAAGTTGGTAAGGATTCTATGTGTCATCCTTCTTGCCCTGATCAATATTGTCCTCCTTTCCATTAGCGCCAAGCATCCCTACAGGTATACATTAGTTGATAGAGTGGTAATGGCGGGCATGGTGCCTTTCCAAGAAAGTGTAACCTGCACCATGCGTTTCTGTCGCCGTGTGTGGCATCACTATTTCTATTTGGTTGGCGTTCGTGAGGAATGTGAGCAGCTCAAGAGGATGCTTGGGAAGGCTGACATGGAAAGAAGCCGACATCTGGAATCTGAATTAGCGTGCAAACGCCTTGGGGAACTGCTCGAAGTGAAATACAAAGTTCCCCACAAGCTGCTCCCTGCCCAAGTTGCAGCGCTGGACCCGTCTGGTTGGTCGAAGAGCATTATTATCAATAAGGGCAGCAAAGATGGGGTTACCAAGAGGATGGCAGTGATAGCCCCCGGAGGCATTGTGGGTCACGTTATCAAAGGCTTTGACTGGTCAGCACAAGTCCTGTTAGCAATCGACCGCGGCAGCGCCATAGACGCGCTGGTTCAGCGAAGCCGTTTTCGCGGAATCGTTGAAGGGGAGACCGATGAAGCTTGCCGCTTCAATTATGTGGTGAGAAAGGCGGATGTCAAGATTGGAGATACAATCGTATCGTCAGGACTGGATGGTATTTTCCCAAAGGGTCTCTTGGTGGGGACCGTTTCGGAAATCTCTAAACCTGCGTCTGGACTCTTTCAGGAAGTAAAAGTCCGGCCGTTTGTTGATTTCACCAGGCTGGAAGAGGTACTGGTAGTCCTGGAGTGACCTCACGTCCACTCTGATAAAACCTGCAAAACGAGAACATGAAGGTCTTCTGCCTATACGCCATGATCGGATTAGCCACGATTGTGGGACAGACCACAATCTTAAGGATCCCCCTGGTTCGCAATGTCTTCTACGACCTGTTGATTCCACTGATCATTTTCTTGGGCCTCCGTCTCCGTGAGGGGAGGGGTGTCTCGCTGCTTGTCATCCTTGGCTTTGTCATGGACCTGCTTTCAGGCGGTATATTCGGGCTCTACCTCAGTACCTATTTTTGGATATTTCTATCGGTCAAAGGGGTTGCCAGGTATTTTGATGTGGACGACATCACGTTTCAGTCCATTCTCGTTGCCTTGTGTGTTCTTGGGCAGCACCTCTTGTTTTGGGCTTCGTTAGCACCCCCGTGGAAAGGGGCTCCGTTGCTGGCCGCACAGACGGCGCCTGTTTTGCTGCAAATTACCTTGGCAGCGGTTACCGGTCCCCGTCTACTCACACTCTTGGGCAGGCTTCAAACTCGTTTTGAGACGCGCTCGTCACGTGTTCGGAACGAAGCGGAAGACTTTATAATCAGGTGATGGATAACTATCTGCGTACAGTCAGCAGTGACTGGTACAGACAAAGGATAATGGGTGCATTGGTATGCGTCGTTGCAGCCTTTCTCGTTCTCTTGACGCGTCTCTATTATCTGCAGATCATAGAGGGGCCAGAGTTAAGGCAAAAGTCCCAAGCCAACTGGTTCAGGGTCCACAATGTACCGCCGATGCGGGGTTTAATCCTGGATCGGGGTGGCGTGCTGCTGGTAGATAACCGTCCCCGTTTTGACGTTTCCATCGTGCCGAGGGAGGCCAAGGATCCTGAAGCGGTTGTCCAGAAGTTGGCAGAACTACTCAATATTCCAGGTGAGGCCCTCTTTACAAAACTCATTGAAGCCAGGGGGCCCTCGTTCAAACCGATCTTGCTGAGCCGTGACATTAGCCGTGACGCGTTGGCGATTGTGGAAGCCCATAAGCTTGAACTCTCCGGGATTGTCATAACCGTGGTGCCGACACGTCATTATATCGAAGGACAACGAGCCTCCCACCTGATCGGATACCTGAGTGAAATCAGTCCGGAGGAACTGCGAAGTGGAGCCTTTCCGGACAACAGCGTTGGGGATTTTATCGGGAAATTTGGAACCGAAAAGGCCTACGAGCCTTATTTTCATGGAAAGCGAGGGATACAGCACGTGGAGGTGAACGCCCTGGGGCAGCTCACCAGGGTCCTTCAGACGGAGGAGGCGCAACCCGGTAGGAATGTCTATCTCACATTGGATATTTGGCTTCAGCGTATGGCTGAATCATTGCTTGTGGGAAAAGTGGGGACCGCACTAGCGATGGATCCGTCCAATGGCCATATATTGGCAATGGCGGTCTCTCCTGCCTTTGACCCCAATGCATTTGTAGAGGGCATGACCCAGGAATATTGGAACGAGCTCGTTTCCGACAGGTTCAGACCCCTGGAAAACAAGGCGATTCAGGGACAGTATCCTCCTGGGTCAACGTACAAGATTGTAGCCGCTATTGCTGGATTAGAGGAAGGAGTGATCACTGAACACACAAGGGTTTTCTGTCCTGGGTCCTACAGATATGGCGACCGAACCTTTCGGTGCTGGAAACGGTCTGGACATGGATTTATGAATCTAAAAGATGGCTTGGCGCAATCCTGTGACGTCTTTTTCTATCAGGTTGGTGAAAAACTAGGGGTAGATCGATTGGCAAAATATGCGAAGGCTTGCGGCCTGGGTTCGCCAACAGGGATCGCCCTGGACAAGGAGGCAAAGGGTCTCGTTCCTACTTCGGAGTGGAAGTTAAGACGCCTGGGGGTCCCGTGGCAGGGTGGGGAGACCCTCTCCGTCGTGATTGGTCAGGGATTCAACCTGGTTACACCAACCCAGATGCTTGGGCTGATATCTGCTGTTGCAAACGGGGGGACGCGTTACAAGCCAATGGTTGTCGCGCGGATTGAGTCCCCAGAGGGCTTGCCCGTGAAAAGGCAGGAGTCGGTGACCCTGGGAAAACTCCCAGCTTCCAAAAGGACACTTCGGCTCATTAAGAGAGGCTTGACAGACGCGGTCAATAAGCCCACAGGAACCGGATGGATTGCCCGCGTTCCCGGTTTCGATGTAGCCGGCAAGACGGGAACGGCCCAAGTTGTTCGGATGGCGGATGATGACGAAGACGAGTCTGAAGAGATCAAACAGCTTCGTCACAGGGACCATGGATGGTTTATCGCCTTTGCGCCGATTCAAGAGCCCAGAATAGCTGTGGCAGTGCTTATAGAACATGGGGGCCATGGGGCAACAGCCGCGGGGCCCATTGCAAGAGAGATGATAAGGACATATTTGGAGGAACCTTCGGAATTGGAATATCAAGAAATTGATCCAGATTTGTGAGTTTCCGAATTGCCAGATTTGATGAGCTTTTATGATTGATCGAAGATTGTTACAACACTTTGATTGGCCTTTTCTGGGCGTCGCCTTGGTGCTTGGCGGGATTGGGATACTCGCACTTTACAGCGCTGTAAGTGCCAATACGGAGATGAGCGAGGCGAGAAAACTCATCTATGTGAGACAAGCGTATTGGTTTGCCATCAGCAGCGGGGTGATGATTCTACTGGTTTTATTCAGTTACAGGTGGCTGAGTCGGTTGGCCTTCCCCATCTGTGGTGCCTCGATCGCGCTGCTTATTGCCGTGCTTTTTTGGGGGAGAGAGGTCTCGGGCTCTCAGCGGTGGCTTGTTTTGGGTCCAGTGTCGCTTCAACCATCAGAAATGATGAAAATCTCCTTGGCCATCGTATTGGCCCGATATTTTTCCGAGGGTGCGTCTGAGGATGGTTTTTCTCTCAGACAACTTTGGAAGCCGCTCATTTGGGCTGTGATCCCATTTGCCCTGGTCGTACGTCAGCCAGACTTGGGCACAAGCCTCATTTTGCTCTTGATAGCTGGAAGCGTAACCCTATTTGTGAAGATTGAACGCAGGTCTCTTGTATGCTTAACGGCGGCCGGTATGGTGAGCTCTGGGGTGGCATGGTTCTTTCTAAAAGGGTATCAGAAGCAGCGGATCCTGGCATTTCTCAACCCCCAGGGAGATCCATTGGGTTCAGGATATCATATTATTCAGTCCAAAATCGCGGTCGGCTCAGGAATGTTTCTCGGCAAGGGATTCTTAAAGGGAACCCAGAATGCTCTCTCCTTTATCCCGGAGCAACATACGGATTTTATTTTTTCGGTATTGGCTGAGGAATGGGGATTCTTAGGATCACTCTTTGTCATCTTGCTGTATCTGGTTCTGATTATTTGGGGCCTTAGCGTGGCATTACGTTCCAAGGACCCTTTTGGTACCGTGTTGGCGGTTGGCCTCACGAGCATGATATTTTGGCAAACGCTTATTAACGTCGCCATGGTACTAGCGTTACTTCCAGTGGTTGGTGTTCCGCTGCCTCTCATCAGTTATGGGGGATCCTCGATGCTTGCAACCATGGTTGCCATAGGGATCTTGTTGAACATTAGCATGCGTAGGTTTTTGTTCAAAGATTAACGGATCTATAACACAGCCATGCCACGAACTGCATTGCGTTACACGCTCCAGCACGGGTATTCGTTGATCTGTGTGCGCCCGCGGTGGTCATTGACGCTGGCGTGGTCGTTCATGGCAACTGCCGCATGAAACCTGGAGATCATGCTTCCGGCAAGCCCATTGAACTGCAACAGCGAGCGCATCCCCTGCAGCTTGTACAGGGTTAGCGAGCGAATCTAAAAATGGTACCTTTTCTTACAGTCGAAGATTCCCTGCAGCTTGCTGCAGGGAGCTTCAATTGTCGAAACGGCACGCATAAACGTACAAAAAAAGAAAAAAACCTTTGACAATGTGCCCCTATTGGTGATATGGACGGTCAACTTTTTTGGGGAGTGTTTTGACCGGTTCCTTCGCTGTTCTGTGAATCCTTCAGATTGAAAATTGGGAGTGTGGCATGATTAGTGTTGATTCCAGCATACTGATTCAGATTGTAAACTTCGTCGTGCTGATATTCATCCTAAACGCTATCTTCTATAAGCCTATTCGCAACATACTCCGGGAAAGAAGGAAAAAGATACAAGGCTACGAGGAAGGTATTCAGGCGCTTCACGGCGAGGCTGCCGAAGGTGAGCAGGCCTTTCAAACGAAGGTTGGTGAGGCGAAAACCAAGGGCTTTCAGGAAAAAGAAACCTTGGTACAAGCTGGCCAGGAAGAGGAAAGGCGCCTTTTAGATGAAATCAACCAGAAGGCACAGGCAGATTTGGAGGCGGTACGTGCTCAGATTGCCAAAGATGCCGAGGATGCAAGGCGCAGCTTGAAGGGACAGACGGAGGCTTTCGCTGGGGCGATAGCTGAAAAGATACTAGGGAGGGCTGTCTCATGAAGGCGTTTACGAGGATGAGGAAGACGCACTATGTGATTAGCCTTATGGTTGTCGTTTGTGTACTCTTTGCCTTTGGACTGGTCTTTGCTTCTTCTGGCGGAGGGGGACACGGAGGTGAAGGTGGGCTGGACAAGGGCAAGGATCTTATATACCGTGTTTTGAACTTTGGCGTGCTTGCTGTGGCACTGGTCTTTCTTTTGAGGAAACCGATTGCTAAGGGCCTTGCATCCCGGCGTCAAGGGATTAAGGACCAGTTGGACGACCTGGAGAAGCAGAAGCAGGATGCGGAGAAGCAGCTTGCAGGATACAAAGAAAAACTCGGCCGGTTGGATCAGGAAATGGAGAAAATCATAGCCGAGTACATCCAGCAGGGTGAGACAGCAAAGGCAAAGATTCTTGAGGAGGCGAAGGCTTCAGCTGAAAAACTCCAGGAGCAGGCCAAGAAAAACATTGAGCATGAATTCCAGAAGGCCAAACAACAGCTCAAGGGAGAGATCGCTGAGCAGGCTGTGGCTTTGGCAGAAGAAATAATTAAGAAGAATATCAGGGGCGAAGACCAAGATCGCATTATTGATGAATATTTGACAAAGGTGGTGGTGGCTCAGTGATAAGCATCAGGATCGCCAGACGGTATGCCAAAGCTTTGTTGGCGATTGGCAGGGAAGACGGCCGGGCAGATACATACAAACAAGAGTTGGGCGGCTTCGTAAAGCTCCTAGAGGAACAGAAGGAGTTAGACATGGCGATTTCCAACCCATTGTATGATAGGGAGAGCCGTAAAAAGGTCTTACAGGCAGTGGTAGAGCGTTCAGGGGTCTCCCAAGTCATGGTCTCCTTCTTGTTTCTGTTATTTGACAAGGGAAGGATACAATATCTGAAGGACATATATGCCTTTTATGAGAAGCTGACCGACGAGCTCGCAAACATTGTGCGTGCCGATCTTGTGTCGGCCACGGATCTTCCCGAGGAAACGATTGAGAAGATTCGGGCTGCCTTGGCTCAAAAGACGGGCAAAGAGATAAAGATGGACGTCAGGGTTGACCCGACCTTGGTCGGTGGCGCAGTGACCAAGATCGGGGATTTGGTGTTAGACGGAAGCGTTAGAACACAGCTTAAGGTTTTAAAAGAATCTTTGCAAAGGAGTGAGGTTATCTGATGGAAATTAGAGCCGAAGAAATCAGCGACATTATCAAGGGCCAGATTCAGGACTACGACAAGAAGGTAGACATTAGCGAAACAGGAACCATCTTGTCCGTGGGTGACGGGATTGCCAGAGTGTATGGCGTAGAAAAGGCCATGCAGATGGAGCTTCTGGAATTTCCCCATGGGATTATGGGACTCGTCCTCAATTTAGAAGAGGACAATGTGGGCGTGGCCATCATGGGTGAAGACATCGAGCTCCAGGAAGGCGACATTTGCAAGCGGACCGGGAGAATCGCTGAGGTGCCTGTGGGAGATGCGGTCGTAGGCCGGGTTGTCGATTCCCTGGGCGGCCCCTTGGACGGAAAGGGGCCGGTTGAGGCCAAGGAGTTCCGTCGTGTTGAAATGGTTGCACCCGGGGTCATTGCCCGCCAGTCCGTGAATGAGCCAATGTACACGGGGCTCAAAGCCATCGACTCCATGACACCGGTGGGCCGTGGACAGCGGGAGCTCATCATTGGGGATCGCCAGATTGGAAAGACAGCTATCGGGGTGGATGCGATTATCAATCAAAAAGGTCAGGATGTGGTCTGTATTTACGTGGCATGCGGGCAAAAGAAGTCCACCGTAGCACAGGTGGTCGATGTGCTGGAGAAAGCCGGTGCCATGGAGTACACCATCGTCGTATCTGCTTGTGCAAGCGATCCGGCTACTCTCCAGTATATCGCCCCTTACTCGGCTTGTGCCATGGGCGAGTACTATCGCGACATTGGCAAGCATGCCCTGATTATCTATGATGACCTTTCCAAACAGGCAGCATCCTATCGTCAGATTTCCCTCCTCTTGAGACGGCCCCCCGGGCGTGAGGCGTATCCCGGAGACATCTTTTACAACCACTCCCGCCTCTTGGAGCGTGCAGCTAAACTGAATGACGAACTCGGTGCCGGTTCCCTTACGGCTCTGCCTATTATTGAAACTCAGGCAGGCGACGTTTCTGCCTTTATTCCCACCAACGTGATTTCTATTACAGACGGACAGATCTATCTGGAGCCGGCCCTTTTCTTCTCGGGTGTGCGTCCGGCAATCAACGTCGGTCTCTCTGTGTCTCGCGTGGGGGGTGCGGCGCAAGTCAAGGCCATGAAGCAGGTGGCCGGTTCACTGCGTCTTGACCTAGCTCAGTTCCGGGAGCTTGAAGCCTTTGCCCAGTTCGGAAGCGACCTGGATAAGGCCACCCAACGGCAGTTGGCCCGCGGGACGCGTCTGGTTGAAATCCTGAAACAGCCTCAGTATAAGCCACTAACTATGGAAAAGCAGGTGACCATCCTGTTTGCAGGAGCTAAAGGCTTTCTGGACAAATATCCCGTGGAGGTCCTTGGAAAGTACGAAGCTGGACTGTATCCTTTCATGGAGAGCAAGCATCCACAGATCTTTAGCGAGCTTGCCGAAAAGAAGGAGATCAGCGACGAACTGGAAAAAAAGATGACGGACGCGTTGTCTGCATACGATGAGGAATTTAAGGATACGATCAAGTAGGTGATCACCGACGACAGCTGCGTACAGGGGTAAAGTATGGCAACACTTAAGGAGATACAGACAAAGATAGGAGCGGTCAAGAAGACGCAGAAGATAACCAAGGCCATGAATATGGTGGCAGCCTCCAAACTGAGGGGTGCCCAAGAAAAGATGGAGGCGTTCCGACCTTATGCAAGCAAGTTTGCTGAGGTGCTGGGGAGCCTGGCGGAACGCACACAGGCAGACGAGGAACATCTCCCACCCCTTCTTGCACCCCGTGAAGAAATCAAGACTGTCGATCTGGTTCTCATGACCTCAGACCGCGGGCTGTGCGGCAGTTTCAACACGAACCTTATCGCCAAGGCTGAGAAGTTTTTGAATGAAAAAGCTGATCAAGGCATTGATGTTCGACTCATTTGCATGGGTCGAAAAGGACGCGATTATTTTCGTCGCAGAAAACAGAACATCATAAGCGAGCACATCGGTATTGTGGGCGCAAAATTTGGCTTCAACATAGCAGTGACTGCCGGCCAGGAACTGATCGATAGCTTTTTGGGCGGGGAAACCGACGAGGCCTATATGGTCTTTTCGGAATTCGTGTCCATGGCAAGACAAGCTCCAACCGTGAAGCAGTTGTTGCCTATTGCTGGTGTGGAGAAGGCTGAGGAAGCTCAAGGGGCGGAAGAGGCTGGCTACGTACCGGAGCACATCTGCGAACCGCCGGCAGAAGAGCTGATGGCAGAATTGCTTCCCAAGCAAGTTTATGTGCAGATGTTCAGCGGGTTGCTGGAAACCTCTACTAGCGAGCATGCAGCACGCATGCAGGCGATGGACAATGCCACGAGCAACTGTAAAGACATGATCACCTCGCTCACCTTGATTTTTAACAAGGCCCGCCAGGCAGCCATTACCGCGGAGCTCATGGATATCGTAGGCGGTGCCGAGGCATTGAAAGGTTAATTCAAAAACGCGGCATTATAAATCAGTTCAATAACCATACGGGAGGTTGAGAGGATGGCACAAGATATCGTGAACATCGGGAAAATCAGCCAGGTTATCGGTAATGTGGTTGATGTGACGTTCGAGGAAGGGCAGCTGCCCCTGATCTACACGGCCCTTTTGGTGAGCAATCTAGGGATCAGTGACGAAGAAGACAACCTGGTCTTGGAGGTGGCTCAGCATTTGGGGGATCGCGTGGTGCGAACCATTGCCATGGATACCACGGACGGGCTGGTGCGGGGAATGCCGGTAAAGAACACGGGCAACCCCATCATGATGCCTGTAGGCGACGCGGGTTTGGGTCGGGTCCTCAACGTAGTCGGACGGCCGGTGGACGGTTTAGGCCCTGTGGAGTCGGACAAGTTCGCACCGATTCATCGCTTGGCGCCGACCTTCACTGAGCAGGACACGTCGGTGAATGTGTTGGAAAGTGGTGTCAAAGTGATGGATCTCCTCGTCCCCTTCCCGCGAGGCGGTAAGATGGGCATGTTTGGCGGTGCTGGCGTGGGGAAAACCGTCATCATGATGGAGATGATCCATAACATTGCCATGCAGCACGGCGGTATCTCGGTCTTCGCGGGCGTGGGCGAGCGGACGCGCGAAGGCAACGACCTGTATCATGAAATGAAGGACTCCGGCGTGCTTCCCCGAGCGGCACTGATTTACGGCCAAATGACGGAGCCTCCCGGAGCCCGCGCACGCGTGGCCTTGTCGGCACTGACGGCAGCTGAATATTACAGGGATGAAGAAGGCAAAGACGTGCTTATCTTCATTGACAACATCTTTCGCTTCACCCAGGCTGGCTCCGAGGTCTCCTCATTGCTTGGACGCATGCCTTCTGCTGTTGGGTATCAGCCGACGCTGGCGGTTGACCTTGGGGAACTGCAGGAGCGGATCACCTCTACTACCAAGGGGTCAATCACCGCGGTCCAGTGCGTTTATGTGCCGGCGGACGACCTGACAGACCCGGCGCCGGCTACGACGTTTGCGCACCTTGACGGCACGGTGGTGCTCTCCAGACAGATCGTGGAGCTCGGGATCTACCCGGCGGTGGACCCACTCGATTCAACCTCCCGTATTCTGGACCCCATGGTGCTCGGTGAGGAGCATTACACAACTTCCCGCACGGTTCAGCAGATCTTGCAGAAGTACAAGGACCTGCAAGACATCATCGCTATCCTGGGAATGGATGAGCTCTCTGAAGAAGACAAGATTACGGTGGCACGAGCCCGCAGGATCCAGCGATTTCTCTCACAACCGTTCCATGTGGCGGAGGCCTTTACCGGGACATCCGGTAAATATGTGAAAGTGGAAGATACAGTGAGAGCCTTCAGGGAAATCGTTGACGGGAAGCATGATGAGGTTCCCGAACAGGCCTTCTACATGGTAGGTGGGATTGAAGAGGTCCTCGAGAAGGCCGAGAAGCTGGCGGCCGTTGAATAGCTCTGTGAAGGTTAGGTGAGATTATGGCAGGCAGTATCAATTTAGAAGTGGTGACCCCTGACAAATCCGTTGTTAGCGATGAGGCCCAGATCGTAGTCGCACCCGGCGCGTATGGGGAATTTGGCGTCTTGCCAGGGCACACAACGTTCCTGACAACGCTGCAAGTAGGAATGATCAGGTACAAGGACCAGGGCGGCAGCGAACGGATTGTCTTTGTGAACGGTGGCTTTGCAGAAGTTATGCTTAACACGGTGACAGTCCTGGCTGAATCTGCCGAGCGACGCAGAGACATAGACGTGGAGCGGGCCAAGGCTGCTGTGAAGCGTGCAGAAGAGCGATTAGCTGAAGCGAGCAGAAAAGAAGACATAGATTTCAGGCGAGCCCAGGCCGCGTTGCAGCGCGCAATCGGCAGACTGAAGGTCGCAGAGACCAGATAACCATTAAAATTTACAAACTAGTGCAGGGGCAAGTCAATTGACTTGCCCTTTCTTTTTTGGCAAGATCAATCTGTGCGAGATGTAGCTGCTATCATATTAGCTGCCGGCGAGGGGACCCGCATGCGGTCGGACCGAGCCAAGGTGCTCCATGAGATCGCCGGGGTGCCCATGATCCAATATGTGGTGGAGACCGCCTTGGCGGTTGTCCACGACGTTGTGGTGGTCATAGGCCATCAGGCCGAGAGTGTGCAAAAGGCATTGGCATCCTATCCGTTGCTTCGCTTTGCGGTTCAGGAAGAACAGCTCGGTACGGGACATGCTGTGGTATGTGCCATGCCGCAGGTGCCGACTAAGACGAAAGATGTTGTCGTCCTGTGTGGAGATACGCCACTCATTAAGCCAACCACAGTGCGGGCGTTGATTGATAAACACAGAGCCAGCGAGAGTTATTTGAGCCTTCTAACAACGACACTGACAGAGCCTTTTGGATATGGGAGAATCGTTTTGGACAGAGTGGAGAGCCCTATGCGCATTGCGGAAGAATCAGATGCCCACGAATCCGAGAAGAAAATTGGGTTGGTGAACACGGGGACCTATTGCATCAAAAAAGATTTTTTGAAAAGAGCCTTGGCAGGTTTGGACGATCACAACGCACAGGGAGAGTTCTACTTGACGGACGTCGTAGCAAGGGCTTACCGGGAGGGCAGACCTGCTGTCCTCTTAGAGGTTGATGATACTATTCAGGTAATTGGTGTCAATACCAGGAAGGAGTTGGCAAGAGCCGAGGGCGCTGTTTTGTCGAGGTCCCAGGAGAGCCGACCAAAATCCCCTTGACTTTTGCGGGAGGGATTATTTATAGTAATGCATATTTATTAAGGAAAGTGGCCGAGTGGCTTTGGGGGGAGTTGTGGAGGAGCAGGGTTTTGACGGGCAATTTACGAAGCTGGAAGTTAAGATCAAGGAAGTGGTTCAGAGATGTCGTGATCTTCAGCAAACGAAGTCTGTGTTAGAAGCCAGGATATATGAACTTGAAGAGGCTTTGAAGATCAAGGTGGCAGCCGAGCAAGAGTATGTTGAAGAAAAATCTGTCATTGGAGCCAAAATAGAAAACTTGCTAAGCAGACTAGATCAGGTTGGTGACTAGCGTTGCAGTTTTTTGAAGGTAGATGAATGAGACAACGTCTCAGGAGACTGTAACCCCAAACCGGACCTCTTGTGGACCAATTAATCAGCATAGAATTGTTTGGGCAGACTTACACGTTCAGAGCAAGCGGTGAAGGCTCGCAGGTCGAAGAGGTTGCAAATTATGTGGCTGGACAGGTAGAAAAGGCCCAGGCGGCTGCTGAGGCGCCAAGCAAACTGGATACGCTTATCCTTGCCGCTTTGAATATTGCCAATGATTATTTTGAAATCAGGCGCAGCCGGCAAGAAGTTTTGAAAGATATAGATCAGCGTTGCAAGGTTTTGATTGAGCATATTGATACCAACGTTTAGGCAATGCGGGCGAGACCCCTGCCGTGTTCGTGATCGGCAGAAGTTTTTTTGAGCCAACAGATAGTCAACCGGGAACCTTCTCTTACTTCGGTGTGCAAGTTCTGGAACCTTCAGAAAAGCCTAAAGGAGTAAAAAGGTGCCCACCTGTGCAAACAGGTTCAAAAGAATCTGCCGACACGGCATGGTGGTGGTACCCTTCATAAAATACCATGTATTATGAAAGCAAGACCGTTTGTGCTGAGATAAAATGGAACGCAAGAATATCGCGGACCTTTCGCGACAAAGAGGTGGCTTCCAATTGGTTTGTAGCGAGCGAAATAATTGCCAAGGCTTCCTATCGCTTTGCATCAGAGGATAAGCTATAAAGGTGTCTACAACCATCGATAGACTTTCAAGCCGCAACACGGCCTCAGCCTGCGCTCTACGCGTTTAGAGCCTTTCCACTGTGTCTCGCTTCCGTCGGTATCTCGCCCGTTAAGGCTTTGCCATTTCGCCTGCAGTATCCATGCGCTCAAGCTATGAGATCTTTGCAAAATCCTCAATTTTGTGAAGGTCAAAGGAGGCGAAGATTCAGCGCTGTCGATTTACTTCGTGCAGCCGCAGGAATACTTGAAGCTATCTCAAAAAAATGGATCAGGGTTCAGGGCAAGGCGCGGGGCGGCGAAAAAGCGAAGTATGTGAGCATTTTGTGCCGACTCGCAACGCTGCCAGGGGGCCTCAGACGCATTTTTGAGTCGGCTTCTTACAGCATTTTGAGTTCCGCGTAGCGGGATGAGCCTGACACGGATATTGGGCAAAAGGGGACGTTCTGAAAAGGTCTTGTCATAAAGGGGGGATACCAGATGGACATCACCTCAGTGATATTTCTTAGTATCATTGTTTTCGCTGCAGGTTTTGCGCTTGCCTTTTGGATGCGCACGAGACTGACGGCAGGCAAAATTAGGGCTGCAGATGACGAAGCTCGGAAGATTATAGCAGAGTCTGAAAAAGAAGCTGAAACCACCCGGAAAGAGGCCAAGCTTCACGCCAAAGATCAGCTCTACCAACTGAAGGTGGACTTCGAGAATGAGACCAAGGAAGTGCGATCCGAGCTCAAGGCCTTACAAAAGCGCCTTGGACAAAAGGAGGAGAACATTGATCGGAAAACAGAGCAACTCGAACGTCGCGATGCAAACATATCTAAAAAAGAGCAACAAATCGCGGAGCGGGGCAAAAAGTTACAAGAGCAGGAAGAGAATTATCAGGCATTGATTGAGCAACAAAAGATACAGCTTGAGAGGATCTCGGGTTTGACAGGAGACGAGGCAAAAGAACTCTTGATCAAGGCCATGGAAAATGAGGCCCGTTACGAAGCGGCAAAGCTTATTAAGCGCATTGAAAACGAAAGCCGAGAAAAGGCGGACCGCAAGGCGAAGAAGATTATTTCAACTGCTATACAGCGCTACGCCGGGGATTACGTAGCGGAAAAAACAGTGTCGGTGGTAAATCTGCCCAGTGACGAGATGAAAGGCCGCATCATTGGCCGTGAAGGGCGTAACATAAGGGCCCTTGAAGCTGCTACAGGGATTGACCTCATCATAGACGATACCCCCGAAGCCGTCATTCTGTCCGGATTCAATCCTGTGAGACGAGAAGTAGCCCGCGTTTCCATGGAGCGACTTATAAACGATGGGCGTATCCATCCTGCAAGAATCGAGGAAACAGTTAAAAAGGTTTCCCAGGAGATGGATGCTGAAATACGAGAGGCTGGTGAACAGGCGGCCTTTGACTTGGGCGTCCATGGGATTCATCCTGAATTAATGCAGCATATAGGGAAACTGAAATTCAGGACAAGTTACGGGCAAAATGTGTTGCAACACTCTATGGAGGTGGGTTTCTTATGCGGTATTATGGCTGCCGAACTGGGCCTGAACGTAAAACAGGCTAAAAGAGTGGGCGTGTTGCACGATATAGGAAAGGCAGTAGATCATGAGGTGGAAGGACCCCATGCCCTAATCGGTGCAAAGCTATCCAAAAAATACGGAGAGCCACCTCGCATCGTCCATGCCATTTCGGCTCACCATGAAGATGTCCCTCCCACGTCTATTTTGGCCGTGCTGGTCCAGGCAGCAGATACCCTTTCAGGGGCACGGCCAGGTGCGCGAAGAGAAATTCTGGAGACCTACGTAAAACGTCTTGAGGAGTTGGAAAAGGTTGCCAAATCTTTCACAGGCGTTAGTAAGTCCTATGCGATTCAAGCAGGACGAGAGCTGCGAATTATTGTAGAAAGCCAAACGGTTTCAGATGCTGAGGCTATTCTGATGAGCCGTGATATAGCCAAAAAAATTGAAGAGTCCATGTCTTATCCCGGCCAGATCAAGGTAACAGTCATTCGAGAGACGCGTGCGGTTGAATATGCAAAATGACAAAGATCTTTGTCCCCATACTCATCCTTGAGAGGTAGACGATTTGGCTAATGTCTTCGACGAATTAAAGAGCCGGGGATTCATTGCACAGACCACGGGTGATGATGCCATCTCCGATTTGCTCGAGCGGCCCGTCACCTGCTACATCGGTTTTGATCCTACGGCGCCCAGCTTTCATGTGGGAAGCTTAATTCCGATTATGGCGTTGGCCCACATGCAAAGACACGGGCACCGAACCATAGCAGTGGTTGGTGGCGGTACTGGTTTGGTAGGAGATCCAAGCGGAAAGACGGAAATGCGGCAAATGCTGACGCCGCGACGGGTTAATCAAAATGCCAACAGACTCAAGAGACAATTGGCCAAGTTTATAAGCTTTGAAAACGACCAGGCTGCCCTTCTCAATAACGCCGATTGGCTGAAACAGCTCAGATACATCTCCTTTCTCAGAGATTATGGACGTCATTTCAGTGTAAATCGCATGTTGGCGAGTGAGTCTTGCCGGCTGCGGCTTGAGACCGAGGCCGGACTCAATTTTATTGAATTCAACTATGTCCTACTGCAGGCCTATGATTTCCTTTACCTGTATAGAACGGAGAACTGTGTCATGCAGATGGGCGGGAGTGATCAGTGGGGTAATATTGTGGCCGGTGTAGAGCTGATCAGGCGGGCAGAAAGAGGGGTGGCCCACGGCATCACCTTTCCTCTCATTACGACCAGTTCGGGCGACAAAATGGGCAAGACTGCGCATGGAGCTGTCTGGTTGGACCCGGAACTTACACCTCCTTATGATTATTATCAACTCTGGGTGAATACAGCCGATGAGGACGTTATACGGTTTTTGAGTTTTTTTACGTTTTTGCCCTTGACTGAAATTGAGGCAGCGGGCAGTCTCAGAGGGTCTGATTTGAATGCTGCAAAAACAGTACTAGGTTTTGAGGCGACGAAGCTGGCTCATGGAGATGATGCGGCCAAAGAGGCCCTAATGGCTTCTTACAGCTTATTCGGTGTGCGAACGGTTGATCCACAGATTCTTCCCTCGAGCACTATACCCAGAGACATACGTTTAAGTGAATTGGATTCGATTCCCACAACGGTCATTGACATGGATCGGTTGCGTGCGGGGGTACCGGCATTTGAATTGTTTGATGAGGTCAATCTCTGCGGAAGCCGTGGGGAAGCCAGACGGCTTATCCAACAGGGCGGGGCCTACGTGAATGATAACAGAATCCAGACATTTGATTTTATGGTCGGCCATAACGAGTTGAATAAAGGAGAGATTTTGTTAAGAGCTGGGAAGAAGCGTTATCACAGAATCAGGGTAAAGAATGTATGATCGGTGATTGTGTCCAGGGATTAAAAAAGTTAAAAAAATGTGTTGACAGGGGAAATTGCCCTATATAAAATAGAATGGAAAATTGGATGGGGTTTGACAAGCCAAAAATTGGCATGACAGGTGTTTTGCGCCTTTGTCGAGCCTCTTTGATCTTTGAAAACTGAATAGCGAGCATGTGATGCGTCGGGCTCTCTGAGAATTTTTAATCAAGTTCAATTGGAGAGTTTGATCCTGGCTCAGAATGAACGCTGGCGGCGTGCCTAACACATGCAAGTCGTACGAGAAATCTCCTGCTTGCAGGAGAGAGTAAAGTGGCGAACGGGTGAGTAACGCGTGGGTAATCTACCTCTGAATCTGGGATAACATTGCGAAAGCGATGCTAATACCGGATGGTATCTCGCGACTTCGGTCGTCGGGATTAAAGGTGGCCTCTACAAGTAAGCTACCGTTTGGAGATGAGCTCGCGTGCCATTAGCTTGTTGGTGGAGTAACGGCCTACCAAGGCAACGATGGCTAGCTGGTCTGAGAGGATGATCAGCCACACTGGAACTGAGACACGGTCCAGACTCCTACGGGAGGCAGCAGTGAGGAATATTGGGCAATGCCCGAAAGGGTGACCCAGCAACGCCGCGTGGAGGATGAAGGCCTTCGGGTCGTAAACTCCTTTTCTGAGGGAAGAACATCCAGGGGAGGAAATGCCCCCGGCTTGACGGTACCTCAGGAATAAGCAACGGCTAACTCCGTGCCAGCAGCCGCGGTAATACGGAGGTTGCGAGCGTTGTTCGGATTAACTGGGCGTAAAGGGAGCGCAGGTGGTTTGGTAAGTCTAAAGTGAAAGCCCGGGGCTTAACCTCGGAAGTGCTTTGGATACTGCCTGACTTGAGTTCGTGATAGGAAAGCGGAATTCCAGGTGTAGCGGTGAAATGCGTAGATATCTGGAGGAACACCAGTCGCGAAGGCGGTCTCTTGGTCCGTTACTGACGCTCAGGCGCG
>JBFEUB010000021.1:0-26458 GCA_041547605.1 Desulfobacteria bacterium | reverse complement strand
GTATTTGAAGGATGTGCTCCTCACGCTCATTGCCCCTGAAGGGTTTGGCGAAAACCTTGAAATCGCAGATTGTCAGGGAAGCGATTCACCCAACCCTTTACATCTCGTTATGATACAGGACTATCTTATCCAAGCCCACCTGATCATCTATGTGTTGAGTAGTCGAACGGGATTGCGTCAAGCAGACATCAAGTTCCTGTCTATTATCAAGAAGATGGGGCTGTTAAAAAACATTTTTTTTGTTCTGAACTGCGATTTTAGTGAACACGAAGATCTACAAGGTCTCATGGGGCTTATCAACAGAGTGCGGAATGAACTTAGCATGATTTTGCCTAATCCGGAGGTATTTACCTTTTCTGCACTTTACAATCTCTTCAGGTGTCTTCAGGGCAAAGACGGGGCACTGCCCCGGAAAGACCTCCTGCGACTCGAGCAGTGGCGGGAGGAGAGAGACATGGCAGCCTTTTCAGATCAGGAAACAGACCGATTCGTGAAGGCCGTGGTTCACAAGATATCGTCTGATCGTTTTCATCTGCTTCTCCAGACCAACCTGGAACGTATCTCTACCATGGCTTCCGGTATGGGGGACTGGGTCCAAATCAATCACCATCTGCTGAGTAAGGATTCTGACGAGGTTCAGGAGGCGTTTGCGGAGATGGAAAAGAGGCGGGAGGCATCAGACCAGGTGGCAGCGGTGATCAAGGACACCCTTGATGGGTCAACCCGGAAGTTGAAACGGGACCTGGGAGACGATGTAGAACGTTTCTTTGATCTTGAGTACGGTGACACGGTTCAGGGGATCATTCAGTTTGTGGACGCCTACGGCATCTCGGTCAAGGATTATGAGGAAGACCTGCAGACTTCTGGTTTTCTGTCTACACTTTATCGCATTTTTCAAGCTATGCGTGAGGCCACGAATCGATATATGGCTGAGGCGATTAACCCTAAACTGGTTGATTTTGTGCGTATTGAGGAGGAGAGAATCAAAAGTGCATCTGACCAGGTGTCCGGCCCTTACGGTTTGATGATTCAGGATGCCGTTGATCAATACCAGCGGACCGTTGAAAAACTTGGGATCAAGATGCAACAACGTCCATTTAAGCCTGTAAAGAGTCCAGACTTGGGGATGGTGAAGAGTGATGCACGGCTGAACATTCCTCCGCTTGTCACGACCATGCGGTACTCGGCGCGAATCAAAACCGAGGCCATCCTGCGGCTCGGGATTTATAATACCTTCAGGGCTGTGAGGAAACTGTTTAAAAAGAGAACCGGGGGAGAACTGGAGAGCGCCTTGCGCTCACTGGACGATAGCGTTCGGCGGATCAAGGAACAGCTTCGAGAGTCCATAACGGCCCACCTCGTGGACTACAAAGAAAACCTCAAGTACCAATATCTCTTTAAATTGGTCGATGCGGTATCGAACAGCCTCTATGAAGCCCTTGTTGATCGGATGCGGGCCTTTACTGGAAGCTTGTCCGACATGAGCGGGTTGATCAAGAACCAACGTGCAACGAAAGACCAGATGATTGAAGAATTTGTTTTCCTCAAGAAGTCACTGAGCGGTGTGCTAGACAAGGTTATGGAGGTGGAAGCGCAATTGGAGGGCGAGAGCGTCTCGCAGCATGGCGCATCTTGAACTGCAACAGCGAGTGCATTCCCTGTCCCAATTCATCGGGACTGCAGGGAGCTGCAATGGGAAGCCGGAAATAGTAAATCGGATAACACATGGTGCGACCAACGCGAAAAAAAGTCGGTTTTGTTCGCTGCGTGAGCATGTTGGGCGCACTCGAAGAGTTCAGCCATCCCGCTGAAGCGGGACTAAACCTTGGGCTGGCACCCTGAAATAGTGAGGCCTCCTCGCCCTAAATGACGGAGCCTGCGGGGAGCGAGCCGGTCAGAATCTTATGACGCATGACATCCCGAGTACGTGTCTCCCAAAATGCTTAAAGTGCTTCATAGAGGACGTTTTACCATTGGATCAAACAACGAATTTATGACAACGAATCACGCATACCACATGAAAAACCCAGGGGGTTGTTATGGCCAAGAAGAAGGCACGCATTATTGCAGCGGTGAATGAAAAAGGCGGTGTAGGCAAAACTGTCACAGTGATCAACCTGGGAGCAGGCCTTTCGTTAAAGGGAAAGGATGTCCTGATTGTTGACATGGACCCCCAGTTGAATACGACCAAGGGGCTTGGCGTGAGTCTGGATCAGGACAGCCCCTCGGTCTATGATGTGATCAAACTGCCTGACCCTGTGCCCGCGCGGTCTGCTGTTGTGAAAACAGCCTGGGAGCACCTTGATCTTCTTCCATCCCATGTGGATCTTTCCGGTATCGAAGTAGAACTAGTGGACGAGCCAGGTCGTGAAAACCGACTCAAACAGACCTTGGATCCGGTGCTGGGACTCTATGATTTCGTTCTGGTCGACACACCACCAAGCCTTTCTGTGTTGACTGTGAATGTACTTGCCTTTGCCCGGGAGGTCCTTGTTCCGTGTCAAACCCACCCTTACTCTTATGGTGCGTTGGATGAGCTCCTTGAGACTATTTCGGTCATAAAGGAAGAGATCAATCCCGATATAGAGATTATGGGAGTACTTCCCACGTTTTTTGACCAGAGGACAAGAGTCTCGAACAAGGTTCTGGAAAGCCTCAGGGCAGACGAGCGCTTCCAGCGTAAGCTATTCGATACGGTTATTCGTGTAAATACCACCATTGCGGAAAGCGCCTACTATGGAAAGCCGGTCGTCTTTTTCAGGCGGTCCAGCACAGGAGCGAGTGATTACCTGGCTTTGACTGAGGAAATCTTGGCCTAGGCGCGAGAAATCGCTTTACAAAGCGAGCAGAATTTTGTATATAGCCCAAGTTTTCCGATACAAAGGGGATGACAAGAACCTAAGCTTATGGCAGGCCGAAAAAGTTTACTCAGATCGACTGACAAAAAGTCGAAAAAAACCAAGGCTGTTGGTGGAGGAGAGGAATCCAGAAGAAAAAAAGCGATTCTGGATGCGGTGAAACAGTCTTCAGCTTCGGTCAAGGCCACACTTGAAGATCTTGGGCTTTCCCAGTCAACCTATTACACATGGTTAAAACGTTACAAAGCAAAAGGCTTGGACGGACTTGAGGCGGGGAACCCGGTATCTAATGAAGTGTGGCAACGATTCGTCGATCTTGAAAAAAGAGAAGGAGAACTATCAGCCGAAAGCAAACTGTCCATTGAGGAGACTCAGACCATGACAAGCGCACAGGACAACGAAAGGATCAGAAAACTGCTGTTTAAACGCTTTGATGAAGAAGCGCCAAAAGCGGCTGAAAGAGCGGCTGCACCGGAAAAGGAGCCTAAAACCAAGACGGTGGAAGAGCAACCTTCGCCTCCGTCCTATACGCCCCCCCCACAAGAGCCGATGGACAAAACTTTTAAATACGCGATCGGAGCCTTGGCATTCGTCATCGCCATCCTCTTGTTGGCGAGTTTGTCGAATTCCAATCAGTTTCAGTTCAAGCAGAATAACCAGATGGTTGAGCTCTGGCAGGGCCGGTTTGCACCTATGGGAAGCCACCGTGTGGCCAGCTTCTCGGATCCCACGATCCTTACAGGTGTCGATCAGCAGAAGTCTTACAGCAAGAAGAATGCATATGCGATCCTTTCTGATTACTTTATCAAACGGGCGGATGACATATTGAAGACCGGAGAAACCCCGGACCTGAAGACGGCAAAATCATATCTTGCGCAGGCCTCGAAATACGCCGTTTCTGACGCCAGGCGAAAAGAGGTGCAGACGCGTATGAACAGAATGAATTTCTTGGTCTTACTGGGCAAGGGAGAGCTTGCTCGCAGCAAGGGGACGGTACCGGATTTCGAGACGGCTAAGGAATATTTGACGCAAGCCATACCTTATGCGTCAACCGACCTCGAGAAAGACATGATAACAAAGAGTCTTGCGGCGATCGAATATGCCATTGCCAAGAACAAGATCAGCAAAGGGGAGAAACAGCTTGCAGATCTGTATCAAGAGGCGTTGAATCGGCACCTCAAGAAGGTCAAAGAATATGACCCTGACAAGACCAAGGCAATCGATCAAGAGATTGAAAAGATCAAGAAATGGCTTACCGAGTTTGAGGGTCAAGAAAGAAAAGGTGTTGGCCATTAGGGCTCAATAGACGAGAAAAACACATAGAAAAACAAGTAGATAGAAGGAAGGGGTGGGGCGACAGTCTCCCCCTTTTTTATTTGAAGGTTCCCTTTGCTACGACCACAATCCCGCGAGGCGTGACTGTAAATCTCTTTCGGTCCTCTTCCGGGTTGTATCCTATTTCAGTATGCGGGGGGATGCGATTGCCTTTGTCGATGATGGCTTTCATGATCTTGCAATATCTGCCTATTTCCACATCGGACATGACCACCGACTCACACACTTCCGACCAGCTGTTGACAATCACATTATGCGAGAGCACCGAACTCTTGACAATACCCCCACTGATAATAGAACCGTGTGATACAATGGAGTCCAAGGCCATACCGACTCTTTCTGAGGCTTCATCCCGGAAAATCGTCTTGACAGGTGGGTATTGCACTTGGAATGTCCTGAGCGGCCACCTGGTGCCGTAAAGGTTGAAGATGGGATCCACACCTGTCAGGTCCATGTTGGCATTCCAGTATGCATCCAGATCTCCGACATCCCTCCAGTAAGAGGAATCCCGTATGCAGGTCTCCAGGACGCGAACCCGGCTGCCATCCTCGTCGACGGTGTACACGAAATCCTCGATACGATTCTCCTTCTTATATGGAAAGGCATACAGGGAATACTTTTCCAGCGCCATGGGAATGATGTCACGGCCAAAATCATCCTTGTCCGTTGAATGAAGGAGATCCATTAACACCTGGGTCTTGAACATATAGACCCCCATGGAGGCGAGAACATAACGAGGATCTCCAGGCATCGGTTTTGCGGAAGCAGGTTTTTCCTTAAAACCCGTGATACCATAATCTCCCGCAACCTCCACAATTCCAAAACGACGGGCCTGCGACACCGGAACCTCAATCACCGAAACAGTGATATCCGCACCTTTTTCTTCGTGATAGGCCCTAAAACGGGTGTAGTCCATCTTATAGACGTGATCGCCTGACAGGACGAGCAGGTATTGCGGAGTTTCGCGTTCTATGAGATAGAGATTCTGTCGAACCGAATCGGCCGTGCCACGGTACCAGTCCTCCCCTACACGCATCTGGGGAGGCACGATCTTCATATAGTGGCCAAGGGCATAGTTGAATATGTTCCACCCTGCTTCCAGGTGCTCGACGAGTGACTGCGCTTTATACTGCGGCAGGATGATGATCTTGAAGATGTTGGAATTGATGCAGTTGCTAAGAGTGATGTCTATGATTCGATATATACCCCCAAATGGCACCGCAGGCTTTGATCGATCCAAGGTCAATGGATAGAGGCGTTCCCCCTTGCCGCCAGCCATCACAAGGGCTAAGACATCACGCATCTTTAAACCCCCCTCAAGACGTCGATCATGGAGAAGACACGCCCTTTAGCCCCCTCATCGACTTTCTTCGCCAGATAGCGAATAGCGTCTACCGTGCCCCGGGCGTAAATGTCCCTTCCATTAACATTATGCGTGAATTGAAAAAAAACCGTGCCATCTTCTGAGCGGAGTGCATAAGTGTGCCACCCGTGTCCACCCAAATAAGGTTCAGGGACACCCCATTCGGACCGCTGAACCTCTGGATCGCGTTCCATTTTTATCTGATCCTTGGAAAACGGGACACCCAAGCGGTTAAAATAGCCGATCATGGCCTTGGCAGTGCCACTGGTATCGGCTTTGCCTTTTTGGTGGCTTTCTTTAATCTCCAGATTATATCCCTTGAAGACGCCAGGGAAGGTTTCAGCAGCATATTCCATCATCGCCTGAAAGGCCACGATCTGTTTGGCCATGTTGGGAGCAATCACAGCGGCGACCTGGGACTTTTGAACTGTCTCCTCCAGGAGCGCCCTATCTCCGCCCGTGGTGCCCATGACAAAAGGGATGCCGTTTTCACAGTAAAAGGCCCCATTGTCATTGACGGCATTCGGATGGGTGTAATCCACACAGACAACCGCTCCTTCGTCCCTTTTGATAGATTCTAGGGTTTTTTGTCTATCGTCTGGCTTAATCAACTTCACAGCCACAGAACCGATTTGAGTTTCGGCGGCTTCAATCTCAGGTCCCGTGAGCGCATACGGGATGAGTTTCAGACTGCTGTCTTGAACGATATGTTGGGCTGCTTTGGTGGACATGTTGCCAGGGAGTCCGTTGACAATTACCTTAATTGGGTCCATGATGCCTCTCCTTGCTTAGGTTATCGAGCGTCCAAGACCTCCTCTTTGATGTGATGATGTCTTCAAGTATCAGTTATTCATGGTATCAGGCCCAATACAAAGGGGATAAGGCGAAAATATTTACCTTGAGTTCTTAGCCCTGTGCCTCAAGCCGGATTCCCTTGACCAACCGCCCCATTGCCCGAATACGCCAAATGAGGGCAGAACGCCCAAACCTCCCTGTATCATAAACCTGTCTGGAATTCAAATCAGCTCTGCCATCCCACGGGCATAATGATGAGAGGTTCGTGGTTGCTTTTGACGTGGATTGCCTTGGCCACTTCCTTGTCGTAAAAGGCCCCTACGATGCCTGCTGCCAAGCCGAGGGCTTCACATTGCAAAAAGATGTTTTGACCGATGTGACCAACCTCGATCATAGCATACCTTTTACCCCGCTCACCGTACTTGATGGTGATGCGACCGTATTCGGCCGTAAGCACAAAGATCACAGGCGCGGCGGCCACCCACATCTGTCTGAAAGCAGCAACGGCAGCATCCTCTCGCTGGTCCGTGTCAAGTATTTTCTGGATCGAATGACGAGGCGGATTGTAGTGGTATACCCCTTGGGCTAACCTCTGGACGCTATTCTTTCCCGCAGCGACGTAGATATCTATTGGATAGAGGGCGCCCCCGGAGGGTGCTGCCCTTTTTAGCCCGCTGTCGTCTGTGACCCCTTGGGCAGCCCATAGAATTTGCGAGAGCTGATCGACTGTGAGCGGCTCATTGGTAAAGGATCTCACAGTTCGCCTTTGTTTGATGGCCTTTTCCACGTTGAGATTTCCATCCGTTGTGGGGGCTGGTAAGTTCATGGGGCCCTCCTTGTCAAAGATTTTGGGGCCTGTTGCTAAGGCACGGTTTGAACGAAGTTGGCTCAGGCCTGAAAAAGTGAGCCCTAGTGTCCCAGCGAGCTGGCATGCCTGCCTACGGGTCAATCTAATATTTTTCGCAAAAATCTGAAATATAGTTGAAGGTGCCATTTCAGTTTCCTCCTGGGCTGGAAGCTATGCAGAGTTGAACTGCAACAACGACCGCCTTCCTCGGGAGTTTGCTGCAGGGACATTCAATAGTCAGATTCGAAAAAACTCAACCGTTCACCGCCATACTCTTCTATCTGTTCCAAAGATCTATCACAAGCCTTCGACTGACCTCCAAGTATGTGAGCAGCGACCTCCTGTCATCACAAAAGACCTCCAGGGTAATCGTTCCATCATATCCGATTGTTTTTAATGCAGAGACCGCTTTTTCCCAGTCAATGTTTCCAGCACCCAACGGCAGGTGGTCGTCCTCGGTTCCTCGGTTATCTGAGAAATGAACGTGCTTGATGTACCTACCCATGTGTGAACAAAAGTTCGCGCCATCATCTTTCCCAAAATTTGCGTGACCGAAATCAAGATGGAAATTGAGCCCTGGGACCTCTTGCATGACTTGGGCACACGTAAACACCGAATCAAACGGCGCCCTGAAGTTTTCAAGAACAAGGGTGACTCCGTATGATGCGGCCATGGCCGTTAAGGGTTTCAGGGCATCAATATTTAGGCGAACCAAATCCTTCTTCATGGCTGGTGGGCAGTAATAGCAGGGATGAATATTCATAATCATTGCCCCTGCAGCAGAGAAGATCTTGGCACAGCGCTCGAGTTCTTCGAAACACGCCTTGCGCACTGATTGGACGGGGTAAGCATACGGGAGGCAGGGGTCGGTGTGCCCCACAATAGAGAGATCGCACCGGTCAAGGAGTCCACGGATCTTTTCCGGGTCTGGATTCAGCGCATTTGGCCCTTCAATAGTGAGGTCCACAAAATCGTAACCGGCCTGTGCAAAAGAGATAATCTCATCATAGACAGATGCGACAGGGTTATTCATAAAACCAATTTTCATGGCAGCATTTCTCTACACCCCAACGGTTTCAGAATTGCCTACATTTCCTTAAGCTTTCACCATTCCAATGATCCACAAGGTATAAAAAATAATGATCATGATGGCCCAGAACATAGCAGGTCTGGATCTGAGTTTTGCGGTTTGTCCCTTTGTCAGGCCATGCACTAAAAAGCCGATTGCCGAGCCAATCCAACCGAATAGGCCAACTTCCACTATCAGTGTCCAAAAGACATCGGGTTCTGGGACCTGTTGTTTGGAGAACGAACGAGCAGTGTTTCCGTTCACGTCTCGGCCTCCAGAGCCTTTGGCCATCAGGGAGGCGATTTTTCCATCACATTTGCTGATCCAGTCTTTTCCCGTGACAGAAAAGCTCCTAACACCCAAAAAACCTCGCCTTATGGTGCGCGCAGCAATCAGGGCGAGCTGCATATCTCCCTGTTGTTCGGCCTGTGCACATATCTCCCACAGACGTTGAGCCGATTTGGAAACATAAGGATTATAGGGCGTATACCAGTGGACAGACCGATCGAAAAACGTAATCGCTTTCATAGGTTGATGTTTCTCAAAATATCCCTCTCCCTGGTGATAGGCGTGCATTGAGCCATAAAAGGCACGAACCCAAACCAGGGCAAGTGCCACGAAGGACACAGCAGCCGCTACAGAGATTAACTGCACCGCCGGCCTTTTGAAAAAGTATTTGCTGGGATTCTTCACGAAACCCCACATCTTTTCATGCACCTGCCATGCGTTGGTGCATACGACTTTAACGCAGGCGGATCCATAGGTTGTATGGAGTGACTGTGTTCATCAAAAACTCCAAAATCTTTCTGTCGTATCAACGCAAACGTTCCAGGTCTCATGGCGGGCCCTGATGTCGGGTAAGTCTCGCCGATTTCCAAGATTTCCTCCCCAACTATGTGAAGAGAGACCTGTTATCCTGAAAGAGGAAGGTCGATTTTGGCGTTATGCATCCATCCAGAATACGACTGACTTTCAAAGATAACATAAAATCACATTGATTCATTTTGTCAATAAGTTCCTGCCGATCAAGCGGTGGCTGCAAGACCCGCAATCATGTTGCAACATGCCTCATGGCAGACTACTGCATGGCTGTTCGCAGAGTGTGACAGGTCTTGAAGTTTCTCGCCTGTTTAATCCGTCCATTCCTGGCGTGCGGGCGCGACAGGCAACACAGATCCTCAACAAGAGAGGGCTGGCTTTTGGGATACCCGTCAGAATGATAGGCATAATGACCTTGATGTATGCATAAAAGATTTGTATAACGCCTCCCAACTGATAGGGGGAATGCCTATGGCCACCAGAATAGGACCGGAGCCGCTCCAGCGTTCATCGCGCGGGTATAATGTGATCACACCAAGCGGTTAGTTGAAGATGAGCATGTTTTTTTGTGAGAGGGAATCGTCGCCAGGCTATGGTTTTTGCCTGGTATTGTTCTTGATAGCCTTTGCGGCTCGATGCATATTCCTCGTGTACTTAGATGAGCCTATCATATTCTTCAAATATCCTTTTTTTGCAGAAAAACTAGCACAAGGTATCGACATCCAGGAAAGGATTGTCGATCTAAGTCCTTTTTACCTCTATTTCCTGACGTTCCTCAAGAAGGTTTTTGACCTTGATTGGACGCTTGTTAAGCCTATTCAGTCTTTTGTGGGGGCCATAAATTGCATGTTGGTTTATGCCTTGGGGTGCAAGGTCTTCCGGAAGGAAGTCGGAGCCTTGGCGGCTTGCCTGATTGCCCTTTACGGCAATGTGATCATACTGGAATCAACTTTGGAGCCAACAGTCTTTGTCCTGTTATTCAATATCTTGTGCGTCTATTTTCTTCTCTGCCTGAGGCAACATTTCAGCGTCCTGAACAAATCCTTGGCGCTTGCTGTATGTGCCGGTTTTTTTGCAGGTCTCTCGATTATCACCAAGCCGAATTTCCTCTTTTTTCTACCCGTAGCTGCAGGGTGGATGCTTGTTTTGGGGGATAAGAATGTGAGGAGTGCCCAAAGGTTTCAAACGGCGGCGTTGTTTTGTTGTGTGGCCATTTTGGTGGTCTTTCCTGTCACCGTAAGAAACTATTTGAAGACCGATGATTTTGTGCTTGTGACTGCTGATGCGGGTAAGGTCTTTTACCACGGCAATGGAAAGGGAGCTACTGCTTTAGAAGGTGTAGGGCTTCCCAGTGAGGGATTCATGGAGGAATCTGCAAAAGAGGCCGATTATGCCCATGTCTTGTACCGGAAGACAGCTGCCGGGTTGAGCGGAAGACACCTTACCCCGTCTGAGTCCTCCAGGTTTTGGGTCGGGAGGACCCTTAAGGACATCCAGAGTGACCCGGTCGCTTTCATCATGCTTGAAGCCAAGAAACTTTTTTATTTTTTCAACGATTATGAGATGCACTATATTGCTTCTGCCTACAAGGAATATCAGGCGTCTTTGTCCTTTCCTTATGTTAGGTACGGGATCATTGCCTCCCTGGGTGTGCTGGGGATGATACTTTCACTCAGGAGGTTTAAGGACCTGTTTTTGGTCTATGGCATGGTGTTTGCTTACCTGTTGTCGGGTATGCTTTTTCTGGTTCAATCAAGGTACCGTACCCCGGCTGTTCCCTATCTCTGTCTTTTTGCAGGTTACAGCGTATTTGCCATGAAGGAGATGATGCCTGCAAGAAGGTTCAAGGAAGCTGCCCTGTCACTAATGCTTGTAGGGATTCTTTTTGCATTGACTCGCACTGTTTACAGGAGCGAGATTCTCAATGTGGATCATTGGCAGCGGGCCACGAAAATCCACTACCAGATGGGTGGAGTTCCCCTCTTCAAGGAAGGAAGGTATCAAGAGGCCATCTCCGAACTGAATCAGTGTGCAACGATGGCTCCGAGTTTTGCCCCAGCATATAATCTTAGGGGTAAGAGTTATGCCATGCTTGGCAGGTTTGATGAAGCCGTATCCAATTTCAAGAAGGTGATAGACTTGGTCCCGCAACTCCCCGAGGGTTATAAGAACCTGGGATTCGTTTATGTTCTGAAAGGAGATAAGCCACATGGGACAAGATTGCTGTCAAAGGCGTTGTCTCTCAGTCCCAATGATGATAAACTTAAAAAAGAAATCCTCAAATTAGACGCCACCGGGAATCAATCGTGAGGGGAAGCCAAAGATGAAGTGCATAGTCACTGGCGGCGCGGGCTTCATTGGGAGTCATCTGGTGGACCGTCTATTGGATGACGGTCATAAGGTAACGGTATTGGACAACTTTTCAACGGGCCGTCGTAATACCCTTGATCATGTTAAATCAAATGCGAATCTCTCCATTCACAACGTAGACATTGCTGAGTTTGAAACAATCTCAGCCCACTTTGCAAGGGTGGATTGGGTTTTTCATGTTGCAGCATTGGCAGACATTGTTCCGTCCATCGAGAACCCTTTAGCATACCATCGTTCCAACGTGGACGGCACGGTTAACGTGTTAGAGGCGTCGCGCCGCAATGGAATCAAGAGATTTATATACACTGCCTCATCTTCTTGTTACGGAATCCCGAACATTTATCCAACACCGGAGTCTGCCGATATCCGACCTCAGTATCCTTACGCCCTGACGAAATACCTTGGAGAGGAGTGCGTTATGCACTGGTATGAGGTTTACAAGATACCTGTTGTGTCGCTGCGTCTATTTAATGTTTTTGGCCCTCGTTCTCGCACCTCTGGGACATATGGGGCCGTGTTTGGTGTATTCCTGGCACAGAAACTGCGTAAAAAACCTTTTACGGTCGTGGGAGATGGGACCCAAACCAGGGATTTTGTATTCGTGACCGATGTCGCCCGGGCCCTTGTGATGGCTGCGGACAGCAACATCAAAGGCGAAATCCTAAATATTGGGTCCGGCTATACCTATAGCATCAATCAATTGGTTCAACTGTTGGGGGGAGAAGTCGTCTATATTCCCAAAAGGCCTGGTGAACCTGATTGCACCCACGCTGACACGACCAAAGTAAGAAATCTACTGGGTTGGACCCCCCAAGTCTCTTTCGAACAAGGCGTTGCCATGATCCTGGAACATATCGATTACTGGCGTGAGGCTCCTGTTTGGACTGCCGAAAAGATAGCTCAAGCAACCAAAGGATGGTTTCAGTATTTAGCACCCGAGAGAAATAACCCTGACGTTGCAAAAGTTGAGGATGCTGCAGATCCAAGGCGTCAAGGGTGAAGCTGTAGTAAGCTACCGCGAACCCTTGACAACGCAGGAAATGCAGTATCATCGGCTTTCTCGAAGGGTAAACGACTTGGCTGTTTTTTCAAGTTTTTGGATATAGCTCGCAATGATTTCCACAAAATCGCTCAAAAAGGCCCTAAAGAAAGACTATTATTGCCTTTGAGGACTTTTTACCCTGTCGTTTATGCAACAATAGGGATAATTTAAAAAGGAGTAGTGCATCATGAGTCTGGATTTTGCTAACCCCAAAATCAAGACACTGCAGGAATTGGCCTCACTTGTGGGTGACCTAAAATCAGAAGGGAAGACCGTTGTGCTCTGTCACGGTGTCTTCGACCTGATTCATCCTGGCCACATTCGTCATTTTCAAGCAGCAAGACGGGAAGGAGATGTTTTAATTGTGACTCTGACGCCCGACCAGTTTGTGGGAAAAGGGCCAGGGCGCCCGGTTTTCAATCACGACCTGCGAGCAGAGTCTTTGGCTTCCCTGTCTTGTGTGGACCATGTTGCCATAAATGACTGGCCGACCGCCGTTGACACCATCAAAATGCTAAAACCGGACGTGTACGTAAAAGGGAGTGACTACTCTGACCGCCAAAAAGATATTACTGGCAAGATTGCAGAAGAAGAAAATGCCGTCAAATCGATTGGCGGTAAGATTCATTTTACCGATGAAATAACTTTTAGTTCCACTAATCTCTTGAATACGTACTTTGATGTATTTCCGAGGGAGACCCAGGAATTCCTGAAGGAACTGAGAAGAGTTTACAAAGCCGAGCCAATTATCAAAAAAATGGAAGGCATGAAAGATCTGAGAGTGCTCGTTGTTGGAGACACCATAATTGACGAATATTGTTATTGCCAACCAATGGGTAAATCTCCCAAAGAGACTATAATTTCGACGCAACATGTGAGCGAGGAGGTATTTACGGGCGGCATTCTAGCCGTTGCCAATCACGTAGCCGGATTTTGTGATGATGTCCATCTTGTTACGTGTCTAGGAAAAGAAGACTCCCGCGAAGCATTTGTCTTGGACCACCTCAAGGAGAACGTCAGGCCCAAAATCTATTATCAGGAGGGGGCGTCTACGGTTATCAAGCGTCGTTATGTTGAACCCTCTTTCTTGACCAAAATGTTCGGCATCTATTTTTTCGATGACCGGGGCCTCCGCGGGGAGATTCAAAATGAAATATGTAACTATCTGGAAGGCGTTATAGACGATTATGACTTGGTGCTGGTTTCAGATTTTGGCCACGGCCTTATTGGGCCACCCATGATAAAGACGCTTTGTAAGGGGAGCAGACTTCTTGCGGTGAATACTCAGACCAACAGCTCTAACTTAGGTTTTAACTTTATTACAAAATATGACAAGGCTGATTATGTCTGCATAGATGAACCAGAAATTCGGCTTGCTACTCACAACAAGTTTGGCCCTCTTAAAGCGTCTATAGATACGGTGGCTGAAAAGCTTGGCTGCAGGTTGGTCACAACAACGAGAGGTCATCGTGGATCCATCACGTACGATAAGCAAAATGGTTTCTTCGAGACACCAGTCTTTTCTACAAAGATAGTTGACAGGGTTGGCGCGGGCGACGCCTATTTGTCTATATCATCTTTGTGTGTTGCAGCAGGCTTTCCAGCAAAGCTAGTTGGGCTCATTGGGAATGCCGTGGGCGCGTTGGCGGTTCAAGTGGTGTGTAACCGTGAATCGATTGAGCCGGTTCCACTCTATAAGTTCTTGACTACACTTCTCAAGTAGATGAAAGGAAACAAGCCACCAAGTGAAAAGGTTTATAACCAGATACTTTGACGCCTTGGAGGCATGTTTGAGAGACGTTCAGGTCACTGACCAAAACGACCGGGTACTAAAGGCCGAAGAGGGGATAGAGCGTGCAGCCTTGCTGATTGCGGACCAGACATCGGCAGGGCATAAAATCATTTTTATTGGTAACGGCGCTAGCGCTGCTATCTCCAGCCACCAGGCAACGGACTACTGGAAGAACGGAGGAATGCGAGCAATCGCATTTAACGACGCTGCCCTTCTAACCTGTGTGAGCAATGATTTCTGTTATGAGGATGTCTTTGAAAAGCCCATTGAAATGTTTGCTGACAAAGGAGATGTTTTGTTCTCCATAAGTAGTTCCGGACAATCGGAAAACATCCTTCGGGGCGTGGAGGCTGCTAAAAATAGACAATGCGAGGTTCTTACCTTATCCGGGTTTGCGGCGAACAATCCGCTCCGGGGAAAAGGCTTCCTTAATTTTTATGTTTCCTCGGGTTCATATGGTCATGTTGAGGTTGTTCATCATGCCATTTGTCACTGTATACTGGATACGATCATAGAACATTATAGGAATGACTAGATGTCTAATATTCGGATCGATGCCCACAAACTGATGTTCCATGTAGAGACGGTTAATAAGTGGCTCAAGGGGGAAAGGTTTTTTCCCATCTATGTTGAAGTGGGCCCCTCGGGGACATGTAACCATCGATGTATTTTTTGTGCTCTTGAATATCTTGGGTATAAGGCCAGGTATATTGATAGTGAAATTTTTAAAAAGAGAATTCAGGAGATGGCAAAAGGCGGTGTCAAGAGCATCATGTATGCAGGTGAGGGGGAGCCCCTTCTGCATAAAGACATTGAAGCGTTGATCGGTTACACAAAGGGCTGTGGAATCGATGTGGCGGTTACAACCAACGGCGTTCTTATCAAAAACCGCATCGGTCGAGAGAGTCTGAAAGCATTGTCTTGGATCAGAGTCAGCCTTAACGCAGCTACTAAAGAAACCTATGCCCACGTTCATGGAACGCAGGCAGAAGATTTTGATAAAGTTCTACGCAATCTAGAACACGTGGTGTCAATGAAGCGACGGTATAACTATGGGTGTACGATTGGCGTGCAATTGCTCATGATTCCGGAAAACTATCAGGAGACCGAACAACTGGCAAACATATTGAAGGAAATCGGCGTGGATTATTTCACGATCAAACCCTTTTCAAAACATCCGCTAAGTACCCATTGTGTGGACAAGAACTTTGACTATATGCAGATGTTGTCGCTTCAAGAAGGACTTAACGAGCTGGCAAGTGAGAAGTTCAGTATACTCTTTCGTGATCGTACAATGATGAAGTTGAAGAAGAAAAGGGGGTATGGTTGTTGCTTGGGGCTTCCTTTTTGGGTCTATATATCCTCAGACGGAGGCGTCTGGGCATGCAGCGCTTTCTTGGGAAAAGAGGAGTTTTTGTATGGCAACCTCTACGAAGAAAGGTTTCCTGAAATATGGGATGGGCCAAAACGGAAGAGGGTTTTGGATATGGTGGAAAATCGGCTGGACGTTTCCAAATGTAGAGAGGTGTGCAGACTGGACGAAATCAACAGGTACCTGTGGGAACTCAAAAATCCCCATCCTCATGTAAACTTCATTTAGATAGAGCCCATTGGTTTAAAGATGAGAAGAGACACAATCACATTGACAAATGTTCCCAAGAGGACGTTGATCCATCTGTACAAGTTGATGTTAAGAATCAGACGGTTCGAGGAAAAAATCGTAAACGTCTATTGTGATCAGGACATGAAAACGCCAGTCCACCTGTACATAGGGCAGGAAGCTGTAGCTGCAGGAGTGTGTGCCAACTTGTGCAAGGAAGACTACGTCTTTAGCACTCACCGAAGCCATGGGCATTACCTGGCCAAGGGGGGAGACATGAAGCGGCTCATGGCAGAACTCTATGGCCGGAAGACTGGGTGCTCACGAGGGAAGGGCGGCTCAATGCACGTGGTTGATCCTGAGGCAGGCGTGTGTGGATCCACCGCCATAGTGGGAGGCAATATCCCGCTGTCGGTGGGGGCGGCCCTATCATCTGTAATGCAGAAGAGGAAACAGGTGTCCATCTCGTTTTTTGGTGATGGGGCTGTTGATGAAGGGGCCTTTCACGAGAGCCTCAATTTTGCTGCTCTCAAAGGTCTTCCGGTTGTTTTTGTATGTGAGAACAATTTCTATGCTACACATTCCCATCAGTCAAAAAGACAGCCGCATGATCATATTTACAAGTTGGCCAAGCATTACGTTATGCCCGGTTTTCGGGTTGACGGTAACGATGTGTTGAGGGTTTTTGGAGTTGCCCGGCAAGCTGTCAGTAGAGCAAGAAGAGGGAATGGGCCCACGTTGATGGAGTGCAGGACATACCGCTGGAAGGGGCATGTAGGGCCGGAGTGTGATATCAAATTGGGTTACAGAATGCAGGAGGAACTAAATAGTTGGATGAAGAGATGTCCCATCAAGCGTTTTGAAAAAAGACTTGTGAATGAAGGTGTCATGAAGAAGACGACTATTGATAAAATTACTCGAGAGATTGATCTCCAGATCCATGACGCCTATCTCTTTGGCAAAGGGAGTCCTCATCCTGATGAGAATGAACTCTTAGAAGATGTCTGGAACCTCAATTAAGGTGAAAAAAGCATGCCGTGGACGAAATTACAAGCTGACGCCATAGATCATGAAGATTATCTGCCACGTCATGACGGGGACAGGCGCCTTACGTATCGGGAGGCCATCAGGGAAGCTCAGTATCAAGCACTGGAAATTGATCCGAGGGTCTTTATTCTTGGAGAGGGGGTAGATGATCCGGGAGGGGTCTTCGGCACCACCCTTGATTTGCACAAAAAATACGGTCGGGAGAGAATCATAGATCTGCCTTTGGCGGAAAACGGATTTACCGGGATAGCCATCGGTGCGGCCATTGCGGGTATGAGACCAATTCTGGTTCACATGAGGATGGATTTTTTACTTCTTTCCATGGATCAAATCGTGAATCACGCTTCCAAGTGGCGGTATATGTTTGGTGGGAGACAAAAAGTTCCCGTGACCATCCGAGCCATTATCGGCAGAGGCTGGGGGTCGGCTGCCCAACATTCACAGAGTCTTCATGGCCTGTTCATGCACGTCCCGGGGCTAAAACTGGTCATGCCGAGCAGCGCCTATGATGTGAAAGGTCTCCTGCTATCCAGTATCGCCGATGAGGATCCGGTCATGTTCGTCGAACACCGATGGCTCTTCGACCAGGGTGATCATGTTCCAGAAGAGATGTATACGATCCCAATGGGCAAGGGGAGAGTTGTCAGAAAAGGAACCGATGTGACTGTTTTAGCCATATCTCATATGGTACCTGAGGCGTTAAAGGCGTCCAAGGCACTAGAAGAAAAGCACCGTATAAGTTGTGAAATAATTGATCCTAGAACATTGAAGCCTCTCGATGAAAAAATCATCATTAATTCGGTAAGGAAGACGGGCAGATTAGTCATTAGCGATTGCGGCTGGAATACCGGCGGTGTGTCCGGAGTTCTTGCTTCGTTGATCGCTGAAAAGGCTTTCTCCCACCTGAAGGCCCCGATTCGGAGGGTTTGCCTTCCTGACACTCCAACCCCCGCTGCTCCAGCTTTGGAGGATGCGTTTTATCCTTCGGCACGAGATATCATCAATGCAGCAAGACTGGTGATGAGGAGTTAGCAGCGATGGGTGATGGCAAAAAGCGACTCTCTCTCAGTGTCATTATGCCTGCCCTGAATGAAGAGGACAATGTCATGTCTGCCATCGATCGGACCTTGTCAGCCTTTGACGATTTTGAGATAAAAGGCGAGATAATTGTTGTTAATGACGGAAGCACAGACAATACTGGGGGTCTCGTTCAAAATAGAGCTACAGGCGAAAAAAGGGTTAGAATGATAGTGCACAAAGTGCCTCAAGGCATCGGTGCATCTTTTTGGGATGGGGTCAAAGAGGCAGGTGGCGACATCGTAACAATGTTTCCAGGAGATGACGAAAACGATCCTGTCGAGCCTCTCAGGTATTTTTATCTCTTGGACAATGTGGACATTGTCGTTCCCTTTATTTGCAACAGGGGGGTTCGGTCAAAGAATCGGGAGAGGCTGTCTGCTTTATATACGTCTATTATTAATCTGACATTCGGAACAAGACTAAACTACACAAATGGCACGGTTTTATATCGCAAATCGATTCTTGCTGGCCTCGAACTCAAGAGCGGAGGGTTTTTCTATCAGACAGAGCTGTTGGTGAAGACGATCAAACGCGGCTACTTGTTTGCTGAAGTGCCAAACCTCCTCAGAAAAAGGGAGTCTGGGACGTCCAAGGCCGTTTCGTTTAAATCGTTTTGCGCAGTGGTTAAGGGTTACTTGCAGCTAGTCAAGGAAGTGTATGGTTCTCGACCAGCTTTCTGCAGGGACGACCATGTTGCAATGGAGTCAGCTACATATAGAAGGCTAAAAGCGGCCTGATAATCGACAAACACATGAACAGGGAAATTATACTTGACGGGCACAAGCTCGATTGGCACAGAGACCGGGTTCAGGCTTGGCTTAATGGTGAGAGAATTGCCCCAATAACTATTGATTGTGCTTTGACCCGACGTTGCACTTACAGGTGCGTATATTGCTATGGACAGCTTCAGGCAAACGATGAAAAGAGAATGACCCGGGACGTGATTTTTAGATTCTTAGACGACGCTGCCGACATCGGAGTCAAGGCCATAAGCTTTGTAAGTGACGGGGAAAGTACATGCAGCCCTCATTTGTATGATGCCATACTGAGAGGCAGAGCAAACGGATTGGACATGGCATTGGGAACACATGGGTGTTTATTAAGAGAGGACCAACTGGAAGAAATGTTACCTGCACTAACCTATTTGCGGTTCAATGTTTCTGCGGGTGAGCCAGAAAGGTATGCACAGATTCACGGTTGTTCAGAGAAATGTTTTTACAAGGTATGCAATACAGCAAAAAAATGCGTGGAAATAAAAAAGGAGAGGCACCTTGCGGTAACCATTGGTCTTCAGATGGTGTTGTTGCCTGATTTTGAAGATCAGATTCTTCCCTTAACGAAACTTGGCAAGAAGCTTGGTGTTGATTACCTGGTGATCAAACATTGTAGCGATGATGAAAAGGGTTCTCTCGGCGTTGATTACTCTAAGTATTTTGATATGGTCGATATCTTGAAAAAAGCCGAAAGTTTTTCGGACGAGATATATCTAGTCAAGGCAAAATGGTCTAAACTCATGAGCGGCGGAAAGCGAAAATATTCTCAGTGTTACGGCCCACCATTCATTATGCAGTTCTCCGGGTCGGGGCTTGTTGCTCCGTGTGGCATGCTTTTCAATACCAGATACAGGAAGTTTCACATTGGAAACATCGTTGATACCTCGTTCAAGGAGCTATGGCAGGGCGATCGATACTGGGAGGTCGTCAATTTAATTGCTTCGGATAAATTCGATGCAAAGACCCAGTGTGGTTCCTTGTGCCTGCAGCATAAAGTAAATGAGTTTTTGTGGGACCTCAAGCGGGGTCACATTGCATTGAAAGAGCCTGCTGGCTACCAACCCAATCACATCAATTTTATTTGACCGGCATGCTTCCGGGATGTCACGTGCTGCCTTGATGCAGAACCCCCACCCGTATGGGTGAGTATCACACCCCAAGGCTACTCAGTTATCCGATAAAGTCGATAGTTACCAAAGCTTACCTGAGGTGACAGCAATCCCATCAATTTGAAATACTTCTCTCGATGTCTCTCTTCTAAGATAGATGCAATACTCGGTGCGTAATCATGATTCATCAAGACATGGGTTATGGCCTTTTGCCTGAAATGTGCCAAGGCCTCTTCTGCCGATGAGCTAGTCTTTACAACATCCATAAGCGTATTGGCTTCAAATACGGGATCATATACGTTGGGGCGTGTGCAGTAGTATGGACCACTCCCAAGAAAAACAAACAGGACTTTGTCCTGGTCAGTTAGATGTCGATTGATATACTCAATGGCCGGATAGCTCGGGAGATGCGATTTTAAGAACTGTGCTTCCGTTTGAATTCCTGACAGATATTTCTGGGGTGCTATGCGCCTAACGTGGTCAAGATGAAAATACAAATTGATTACTAAAGTGAAAAGACAGAAAAATAGTATGCATAACCTTGTCGGAAGGCATGCCTTGGAGGCTTTGTGAATGAGAAGGGCGAGGACAATCGACAGAACTGGGAAAACCGGCAGCAGGAGGCGTAGCTGTTGAATCAGCATACCCCATAAGACGAAATAAAGCAGAGAAAAAAAGAGCATAAGCCTTATGTCGACCGATTTTGGCCGGGTAGAGATTAATATGATGGGAACCAACAGAAAAATTGGCCCGATATAACCGTCAAAGTCGGGCCGGCCAGCACCACCAAGAAAACAGACATCCCATGGGAGTCTGAGATAATTCAAGACCCCAGGTCCACTTCCAACAAAAGACAGAAACATGGCATACGTTTTGGCCATTTCATGTGACCATTCCCGGCCACCAAAAAGAGAGTACAAGAAAGGATAGGTGGGATTTCCAGTCAAAATCCAATTCTTGAGGTACCATGGAGAGGCCACAACCGCTGCAATGAAGAGGCCCAGTATGGCTTTTGATCCGATTCGAGGATTTCTTAGATGGTTTTCGCTTCTCAAGAACAAAACTGCTCCGAGCAGAATGATCAACACCATAATAATACCTGGGTATTTTGTGCCCATGGCAAGCCCGCCAAATATCCCCATTAATAGGAGAAACCCTGTATCGCGAAACTCCTTCCAATCCAACAAGGCCGTTATCATGAGCAAAACAAAAAAACTAAGGGACAGATCCACGTATGCCCAGCCTGACAGTCTGGCGACTAGTGGAAGCGTATAATAGACAGCGGCAGCTAAGAGTCCTGCTGACACACTGGATCTTCCTGCAGTCCATTGGAAAATGGCTACAAGTGTTAGAACACCAAAGGAGAAATGTATCAACTTTGCCAAAATTGGTCCTTTCAGCAACATACCCTTTGTAAAAAGCATCTCTGTCGTGAAAGGAAAATTGGTATAGAAGTTCCCTGAAATAAATCCTATGCCATGATTTTGAATAAATATTCTTGGACCGACAAGATGGTAGATAAGCGCATCCTTGGATATTGAGGGCGTTAAGGCGACGCTCAAATTTAGAAAGATGAACAGTACGATGAATGAAAGCCAAACCAATCTATCCATGCTAAAGGGACGGGCAGCAACCTGTGCAAAGTCTTTGAATAATCTTTCCATGCCGTTCTTGAAATCTTGTCTCTTGAGGTATAAAGCCAAGAGTCCAAAAATCAAAACCAGATAAGCCGCCTCTGGATACAATACTTGAAATATCCCGAGAGCAAAGATGAGGTAAGCAGTCATTCCGTATCCTATGCCTGAAGAGTAGATAATATGCATGGAGGTTTTATTTGGTGTGAGCTTAAGCCACCAGAGGACACAGAGGCCATAACCAGTAGCAGAGAGATATAACAGGAGGATTAAGGCAACCCAGTATGCAAGATCTAATGGCATATCAAAGACTGGCTTTAGGATGATGTCCGCTTCATGATGACAATTCCAAAACCCTCTCCTGAGAAAGGCTTCTTACCTATCTGGGATATTTCGATATAGTTTTCCTCAATCCACTGAAGAACGTCGGTGGCATAATCTACACCGAAATATCTATAGCCGTATTCCCATGTTGACCGTTCGACCAGGAGCACAAAATCGGGTGGCTTTTCTTGGAGCGATTCCAGAATGGCCCCATCAAATACTGCGAAAAATGTGGGAAGAAAAGCCGTATACGGACTCGCACTTTCTCTGCGCGTAAGGTAGTTAAACATGAGGCCCTCAGGAAAGGCCGTAAGTGTTTCATCGGGTTCAACAACAACACCTAGTTTGTCTAACGCTTCTTGTATAACTCTCCCTGTATCCGAATATCGCAGGTCAAAACTTTTGATCACCTCGTGATTCTTTTTGATTGGGTAATCTATGATGCTGTACATGATTAAAGATTGAAAGAAATAAGAATACAGGGTACAGACAACTAGAACGACAACAGGTATCATGCCCATTCGGACATCTCCTGTAATTCTCTTCAGCAGGACCGGAAACGTATCTAGGGAAATAATTAGCAATATAAGAAACCCTGGTAAAACGAGAAAAAAGCCGTAGTGAACGACCGTCACATTAAAGAATAGTCGTGTAAGTAAGATAAAAGAAAAGACTGAAAGGGATAAGGAAATGAGATGCTTCCTCCACTCCACATCCTTCCATTTAGTTTTCCACAACCTCGACACGGTGTAAACCATATAAAGTAAGACTATGAGAGGAAGGGGAAGAAAGTAGTCCAAGTAGGGCACATGGCCCATCGTTGTAGCGTTAATAAAGGGAAGTGTGATCAAAAAGGCAAGCGCTGCGGGCAGCGTTTTGTGTCTTGTTTTCTTTTTTAGGGCGCTCAACAAATGGTTCACTGCTATTAGGATCAAGGCAAGCAATACGTAAATGCCAAGCCAGTATAGCATGCCAAATGCATTGGCAAATGGCTGATCTGCGCCCATGACACGAATTAACAGAGGACTGAAAGAGTGTCCTCCGTGAAACATCAAAAAGTATGGGCTCAGGATGCGAAGGATGGTTTCGGGAAATGTAGAGATATCTGAAAAGAATACCCCGGCCAAAGACAGCGGGAGAATCAAAAGAAAAGCAAATATCACAGATCGGACAACTATCACGCTTGACGGCGACTCCTCCTTGCGCAGAATGAAGGCCCAAGTAAGAACCATCGAACAGAATATGCCCACGAATATTTCTACCTTGGTTAAAAGGACGATCCCGATGACGAACCAGCAAAGATAGGCATAGACGGTTCTGCCTGCTTTCAGATAGAGAAACACAAGAAAGAATGATAGGAAGGAAAGGGCCATCCCATGCGTTGCGGCGTGGGCGTATGGGGTAACAAAGTTATCATTACATATGGGGAAATAGCGGGGAAATGCGAAGAGGATTATGAACGAAAGCACCGAAAAGAAGGCACACGTCGCGTTGGATGCAACTCTGACTATTTTGTAAATGAGCACGGCAATGATTAGAATTAAGAGGAGGTTGAAACCGACAATTGTATTGATGTGAATTCCAAAGATTTTGAAAAGTAGTGCGTTCACATAGTAGGAGAAGGGGCCATAAAAAAACATGTTAATGTCTTTGTAGAGAACCTTCCCCTGACTCAACACCCATGGAATGTAAAGCTCGCGGCCAAAATCGATGATTGGGTCACACCATTTTTGCCAGCTGAGCCATGCCATGCCAATTCCAGCCATTACAATAATGAGTGCTGAAATCCTTTCCCATGGCCTATCCTTTATCAGTAATGATTTTTGGTTCACCTCAGCACATCGTATCTTCATTGAGTTGGGACGGTAGGATTCCTATCCAATAATCGTCTCGGGCTAATTTGCAAGAAAAGTATCAGACAGATGATCAATGAGACGAAGGCGATCGTCGAACCGACCAAAAAGCTTGCGGGCATATACCGAAACGTAACCACGTGATTGCCCTCATCGAGCAGTACGCCCCGAACCAACCCATCGACCCTGAATATTTCAGTTGGCGTACCATCTATATCAGCCTTCCAGCCCGGAGAAAATACGTCGGTAAGAACCAAGATACCCGGTTTTTGCGTATGCGCTTCTATGATAACTTGATTGCACTCATATTCTTGAATGGAGGCATGAGAGTCTGGATCCCGATAAGTTGGCATATGCCTATATCTTGCAGGTATCTCTTTTTCAAGAATGACCTTGTTTACCATCCCTGATCCTAGCACTCTCACTCTCTCTGTAGCCTGTTCCGGTGAGTCGGCGTACTCGACCTGATGCGCGACAAAAACACGTGGAAGGAAGAACGGCATTTCATGGATATTTACTTCACCCTTGTATATTAGGGGGAGCATCTTAAGGTTAGTACAGTTCGGGGTCAAAATATGTTTGACTCCAAGCAGCCAGAAGTATGGCAAGTTTTCCCATATTTCCGCTAGCATTTTTGATATACCATTATCTTCAAATTTCGGCATACCTGTAAACCATAGTGAAGATGGCATGCGGTGGGAGCGAGAATAAAAAGAAAAAATGTGGCCCATATGCCTTTGGTAGTCTCCCAGCGATAGAGCATTTACATATCTTATATCTTGCAGCCGAAAGGCACTTGAAAAATTGGGCATGAGCGTTCCGCCAAAGGCCATGATTCTACTGAAGTCGTTATCCTTTTTTATAAAGTCCACGTAAGGAGGTTGATTGAAGGGATTGCAGCGTTCGGGAAGCCCGTGTGAAGATTGAATATCAATCCAAGTATACGTGGCCACCATACAGAAGAAAGCCGATACGGCCCAATACTTCTTCTTTCCTGCAAGAGCAAAGACACCAATAATACCTGCAACGAATGGTACAACTTTCCAATATAAATAATACACATCGTAGCCCCTTGGGATGAAAAACCATAACTCAACAATTCCAAGGGCAACTATGGCGTGGGTGGCATTCTTCTTGCCTCGAAATAGTAATAGCAACAGAGTGATTGTGGCCATGATGGATAAAGTAACAAATAGTCCCCCCAAAGCCGAGGAGACGAAGAATTTACCCTCCTCCTTGGTCAGGGCAGATAAAAATAATGACAGATCTATGAAATTTAGAAAATACAACACTGCTAAACAGAGACAGGAAGTGACGGTCACCACTGAAAACGTCATTTTAGGACTCACAGTAAAGCGTGTTTGATTGGAGCCTCTGGCATGGCGAAACCAAAGCAGGATAGCAAAAAGCAAGATGATTTGAAGACAGAAAGCTTTCCATAATGTGCGCATTTTTCGCTTCATGGTATTTATTCTCTTGAAGGCTTCCTCTGATTCTTTCCCTGCGTCTAATGATCCTATTATCTCAATCACAAGGGCATCGGCGGCGAGTAGCCGTTTAAATTGTTTTTTTGCCGTATCCGTGGCATCTAACTGTTCGATTGATCTCGATACCTCCTTCCAGTACAGGTATGCCTGACCAAAGCTATTCCCAGTCAAGAGAAGTCCAAAAAGAGAAAGTATGATCAGTGCAGAGATTTTCTTGGCGGTGACCCGATCAAAGCCGATTCGCTCTTTGAGGCTGGATACCATGCGGGTGATAACGAGCGAGGTTTCTACCTTTTTATGTGGTTCGGAGAACCAATGCTTGGCAGTTTCTAATCCAATGGCTCCTGTAACTGAAAGACTAAAGGTCCATGTGGGGCCGGCCCACCGAGGGGTCCATACCTGGTCAAACAGGGGGAGGTATCCAAACCATGTCACAATGGGGAAGCCAAAGTTTTTCAGCAGAATAAATAGACCAAACAAGCCAAAAAGGAGAGCGTATCCATTATGCCTTGATCTAAACAATATTCCAAGAATAGAAAGATGAAACGCGAGAAATCCGCAGTATCCTCCTATAAGATCCCAGCGGCCATTCTCCGGACCTGTTGGGAAGGGAATGGGCAGATCAAAAAAGCTCGGCGTGATGATGGCCGTGGCATTTAATAGCGGCACACAAGCGATGCCCATTTTCCCGCCTATCGGATGTATATGGTGGGAAACTCCCATAAACTCTATGAAAGGAATCCAGAGCGGCGCTGACAGGCCGAATCCAAGAATGCATGCGAGAACCAGCCTTTTGACGGTAGGGTTGATTGCCCGCCCATTTTTCTTGATTTTGATCAGGCGGAAAATGGCATAGCTCAACGCCAAAAGGATCAGATAGAGGGCGGTCTCGGGCTGTCCTGCCAACAATACCAGAGCCAGGACGATGCCGGCTATGGCAGTATGCCGGCGATCTTGTGAACGTATCAGTTTTTCTATGGATAAAAGAGCCACCGGGACCAGCATGGCGACGTTGGCAAACTGTTCCAGGTTGATGAACCATGTCATGCTTCCGCTGAGCATGAAAAATATCCCGCCCAGGAAGGAGGAAGCGGTTGAAAGACCAATGGTTCTCAAAAAGAGGAATGTGAAGAAACCGGCTATCCAAAGACGGCCAAGCATAAAGAAATCCCACATCCAGTAAGGGGTGAGATCTTCCAGGATTTGATAGGGGAAAAAGGCCCGGCTACTGTACTGAGCGGCCAGAGGTGTGCCTGCTGCC
>JBFEUB010000020.1:0-27069 GCA_041547605.1 Desulfobacteria bacterium | reverse complement strand
CACCTGCTGGAACGCCACGGCCGGGTGGACGGTACCTTTACCATAGCAGGCTATCAAGAGGCCTTCCTGGCTCTTTTTGTCTGCGGAGTCATTGCCTTCCTATCCTGCTTTTTTCTCCAGGAAACCTTAGCCAGGAAGTGAAATTGCCAGTTACTTTTGATCTTTCGTCTCATCCAGTCCCGCGTCGAGCAACCATCTCATCCAACGCCGTCGACGCCTCCCAAATCTTGACAGGGCTTCCTCCTCATGGCCGCGACGAGTAGTGTATGAAGCCTCCTCGCTTTAAAGTACGGGAATTGCGCCTCACCGCACCACTTTATGCAGGGAGCAAGCCAGTCAAGCGTAGCCCAGTATGTAATGTCGTTCGCTATAGGCGTCACACCTCACTATCTTTAAGAACTTTAGACTGATTGTCAAAAATATGTTCCGTTTGCTCGCAAGTCGTTGATGATTAAAAATATTATTTGGCGAACGACATTGTGCAATTTTGAAAAAGATTTTTGAATGTGACTGGCGTCTAAAATTGCAAGCTGTCTGAGGGCTCCGCCCGAGTTGTTGCGATTTAGCCAGGAGAATTCAAAAATCCTAAAATTGCACACCCACAAGTGAGCCAAATAGTATTCTCAATTGTCATCTATTCTTATCGGAACGTTATTCTGACAACCGCTATAGATCAAGGCCTTTAACGCAAAGGTTCCATACAAAGCCGTCATATGTAAGAGTCTTAAGATATTATTATATAAAGTCAGGTGGTTGCGCTGGCTCAGACATAGCTTATGTTGCACCTTGTTCTCATTTTGTCGATCTCAGATCCTGTGGCCAATAATACACAGGCTGTTGCCCAACCCGTTCTCTTGAATATGTTGCTCGTGTTGCGCAGCTTTGTTATCGCCAGGGGGATATCTTTTTTGAGGTCAGGTCACTGATATGGGCTGACAGGTCCCTCAACAGCACCATATTCGACATTCGTTCCTGAAAATAGGCTCCCACGTTTGCGTGTGCCTGGTTCGTGACGTTCGATACCATTTGTCACTGACGAGCAGGATAAGGGGATTGACCTGCCTCAAAAAAGATATCCCCCTGGCGGTTCCCTGAATTTTGTCTGGAGAGCTATTTAGGCAACAGCCCGTACATTAGAACCCATCTCAACAATGCGTCTGCGGCCCCCTTTCGGCGTTGTCCCGCTGCAGAAGCACTGCGCTTCACCCCGCGCCTGGCCCTAAACCCTGATCCACATTTTTGAGATGGGTTCTAATATGTTAGGAGTTTTTCAGTGCCCAAACTTGGCACTAGACTTGCATGTAACATACAGTAAGAACGATTTGAGAAGTCATTGACGCGTCTTAACCGGAAACCCAGAGTCCTTCAATTTGGCTACGAGCCTTAACACCAATGATCTGAACAGGAATACGCCAGAGCCCAAACCTGCTGAATTCGCGCCAAGAAAGGAAGATGATCCGAACCAGGCCAAAAACCAATCGGGTGAAAGAGTTCTATGTGGCCGCTTTCAGTGTGCCCGTGGGAGATGGAACATTCACAGAGGTCATCATGAGCAACGTCCGCGATGACAACCAAATGACGTTTTCACCAACTCATCTGGGGCGCGGTCCCAGCTCGCTTTCTTATTTTTTAAGTCGTTGCAAGCAGATAGAGGAAGAGCAGGCTCTTTCCTGGAGGCTTTTAAAGTTGGATGAGGAAGGGCTCCACGAACTTGGCACTGATCCATATAAAGAGTACCTGAATTAGATGATGAATCCCCGCAGTTCCTATGAGTCGAAACGGGGAATACACGGGCTTTTTGGTCAAGCAAAGAATCTCATGAAAGAAGCCGAAGAGGAAAAGACTCTTACTCGGAAAGAGGTTGTAATGAAAGCCCTTGTTTTGGATGATGACAGTGCAGTTTGTGCGTTCATAGCCTCGGTATTGAAGGAAGCCGGTGTTGCCTATGAAATATTCCTGGATCCCTTAAAGGCCCTTACATCCATGAACGGTGACCATTATGATTTTGCATTTGTGGATATTGGCTTACCGAACATGGACGGACTTGAATTCTCTAAACACTTTAAGGAAAGGTTCCCCGAGTCTGACATCGTATTCATCACAGGAGGTGGAGACTATGAAAAGGCGGTTCAGGCCATCAAGGTCGGGGCTTATGATTTCGTAAAAAAGGCATTCAAACGCTTAGACATCAGCATGTGTGTAAGCCGTCTCATAGAAAAGAGACGTCTTTACCAGGCTCAAAAAAATCAGCAAGTACTTGATTTCGCAAATAAAGTCGCTTTTCAGTTGATGCATGAATTGAGAAATCCCCTCATGGCAATCGGTGGATTTGCCAGGCTCGCTCACAGCAAAGAGTGCCCGCAGGATAGGCTAAGGCAGTATACAAGAATCATTTTTGATCAATCCTTGAGACTTGAGAAAGTCTTCGACGAAGTCCTGGAACACCTGAAAGCCGGTGGCGTGAAATTGTAAACACAAATGACCCACCGCTTTGCCTGATCACTTGATTAATCGAATGATACCTGTTACAAGGAGCATTAGGAACAGCAAGAAATCGTGAACCTTATTTGAAGTTCTCGGTGCTGTTCCGCACGGTTGATTGTGTCTTTATCGGTTGGCGCTTAACTGCCCGAACAATGGCTTGACCGGATATCAACCCAATCTCTGCGAACAGAGGAGAAAGGAGCGATGAATAAGGCAGAACTGGTGGAGGCTCTCAGGAAGGAGACTGGTCTCAGCAGAGTTAAGGCCGAACAGGTAGTCGCGCTATTCTTTGATCAAATGACCGATGCCCTTGCACGCGGGGACAGAGTGGAGATACGCGGACTTTGCGCCTTCCAAGTAAAGAAATACAGCGCATATATCGGCAGAAACCCGAAGACTGGGGAAGCTATCCAGGTGGAGCAAAAGAAACTCCCCTTTTTCAAGTGTGGCAAGGAACTAAAAGCGAGGGTTGATTATTCCGATGCCCTCTGACCCGGGTATGCCCTCGACTGTCTTTTAGGCCATCCTGGGATCTCTTTCCATTGTGGTGCCGGGGTGACACGCTTTACCCCACGATCAATAACCACAGCGCCTGTCCAAAAAACGCCTCACTCGTTGATCTCCGAAAGTTCGGCAACCCTTCCTCCTATTTGGCATATACTTCCTTTTCAGCGACAGCTTCTTCGACAATACCTTCGGTTGGTCCCGCGAGGGGAAACCTTCTCGTGCTTGCGGAGGCGATATCCTGGGTTAGATTTCCGTGACCCCCTTGACTTGTTCTGATGGTTTACCTAACTTTGGCCCAAAAGACAGCTGGGAGTTTACACATGCTCGCACCTCTTGAGGCCTTCTTTGAAGGTTGGACATTCCATATGAGGGGAATTCGTTTCGGCTTGGGCCACCTTTCTTTCCTGGCCCTCTCCATTCTCCCTTTTCTGATCACACTGGCCCTTTACATCTTTGCCTTTTACATGTTCACGCTCTATGCAGAGGACATGCTGCACATGGTCTGGAATGTTGAAACGGGCAAATCTTCGACATTAGTGGGATGGCTTTACTGGACCTACATACACGTACTTAAGTTCATTCTTTACCTGATCCTTCTCTTTTTCATGTTTTATACATTCCTCGTATTCTCGAACATCCTGGCCTCGCCTTTCTATGACTACATTAGTACCAAGTACGAGAGAATGTACTACCAAGCTGACAGCCCTGAGCAGACCGCCTCGCGTGAGAAGGGAATACTGACGGTCATGAAAGAAGAAGTGAAAAAAGCTTTCCTCATGCTCGTTATCCCGCTGCCACTATTCTTCATACCCGTGGTTGGTGTGGTATTAAGCTTTATTGTTGCAGCGGTCTTTATTGCTTGGGACTATGCGGACTTTTCTCTTTCAAGAGACTGTCCGCGCCTTAAGGACCGGATTAAGGTGGTGTGGCAGTGCAAACTTATTCTGCTGGGCTTTGGATGCCCTCTTCTCATCCCATTTTTTGGTTTCACAATTATGCCGTTTGCCATCCTGGGCGCTTCAAAGCTCTATTTTGATAGAATTAGGGAAACCTTGAATATTGCAACACTCGTGTCCGTGAAAGATCCTGGGGCGCTATGATTGGTAAAGCACTTTCACTATGGCAAGGTTGCAAGGTTGCATCGAAGAATTTGATGAACACGCCTTACGGAGGCGTACGCCACCCTTTTCGGGTAGAAGCTATCTCAAAAATGCGTCTGACGCCCCATAAAAAGTCACTGCACAAAACGGTTGGCTTTCCACTCTGGTTTTTCTTGACCGGCGTCCCCCTGCTGAGTAAATCGCCAAACGCCTCATCACTTGATGGTCTCGCAAATCTAAGGAAGTAAGCCGATCCAAGCCTCGGGTGCCGGGAACAAAGCCTGAAGCCCGGATACACAATGCCTTGCGGCTTGTCCTAGCCTGTTCTGCCAAAGATATGTCTTGATCGTTTTGAGCCTGACCCCATGTTCGCGCAGGGATCCCAAACTCGGATATGGGAAGTGATGTGCCTCTTTATTACACAGCCTTTAGCCCCGTAAAAAAGCCACCCGATACGCGGCTGGTCGTTTACTTCCGCGAGGCCACCGGGCATCAAACCGTGATAATTCTGTGATCCTGCACGATCCCGTGCCACTTAGACGGCTGGACTGGCAAAATTTCCTTGACAATTTTGGAAGAGAATACTAAAGGGGACACCATTTGTGAATTCCTGAACTTGGAAAAGAGCCTTTTGCCAACGTCAAATGGGGTTCGAACCGTTTTCATGGTCCGAATCCTTATTTATGATATATGATGATATGTGATTGATAATAGAACCCCTTGATTCTCGAATCTCAGCTTAGGATACGGTACCATATAGGAAGGTAGGAACGCCCGTTGAATGAGCAAACCCAAGAGAATCTAGAACCCTCTCTGGACAAAAATGAAGGCGGCGCTGTTTCTGGGTATCCACGAGACAGAAGACTCTTCGTTTACCCTTTTATTCTTACCTTCCTCATCATGTTTGGTATCTGGGTTGTACTTTCGGGGAAGTTTGATGCCTTTCATCTAAGCCTCGGCCTCATTTCCTGTGGAATCGTTGCCTATCTTTCGTCCGACCTGTTGTTTCCCTCTCCACAAATAAGAGGGCTGTTGGTTCAGTGGGCCCGGTTCATCAGGTATATTCCATGGCTGATGGTCGAGATCACGAAAGCCAACCTGCATGTCTTGTATCTGGTTTTCCATCCAAGGATGATGGAACTGATCGACCCCAGAATTGTGAAATTTCGAAGCAAGCTCAGGAGCGACCTATCCTTGGTCACCTTTGCCAATTCGATTACCTTGACCCCGGGAACGATCACGGTCTACGTGTCGATTGATGGGGATTTCAAGGTCCATGCAATTGACAAGGCGTCGGGGGATCCTTTGCCGGGCGAGATGGAACGACAAATCGCAAAAACATTTGGTGAGGACTGATGGATCATATCTTTTTGTACTGCAGCTTATATTTGGCTTTTTTAATGTTACTCTCATTGTATCGCGGGGTCTTTGGACCAACGGTCGTTGATCGAATGATCGGCGTCAACGCTATTGGAAGCAAGACCACTGTGGTGCTGATACTGGTCGGTTTGCTCTATCATCGGGTGGACATGTTCGTAGACATCGCCCTGGCTTACGCCATGTTAAACTTTGTTGCCGTCCTGGCGGCCTCGAGGTACTTTCAAAAACGAAAGGGGTTGTACGACGAAGCACCCTTTCGCTAATGAGCCCCAGCATCGTGTGGACGAATACGGGCGTTCATTGAACGACGTTGAAATTCATTAACGGAGTGAGACCTTTAAAAGTATTCAATTTTGCTCAAGTTCAAGGAAGGCGAAGGTTTTGACCGCAGGAATACACGGAGTATTTTGAGAATCAAAATCTGATCCTGACACAGAAATTGGGCAAAAGAGGATGTTTTTCAAAGGTCTCACTCGGGAGATTGTGACAGATGGACATCATCGTAACATTATTCTTATTGGCCGGATTACTTTTCTTTACCGGGGGTGCTGTGGGGATCCTGCGTTTCCCGGATTTTTACTCCCGACTCCATCCAGCCGGCAAACTCGACACTCTGGGCTTGCTGTTGTCCATGATAGGCCTTGCGCTGTTCAACCTGCACCATTTTTCTCTGGGCGCGCTGCTGACGAGCCTGAAGATCATCCTTATTGCAGTATTTGTTTTCCTGGCCAGCCCAACGGCCACCCACGCCATTGTTGACGCAGGCATCAGGGCCGGTCTGACTCCTTGGATAAAGGGAGAGGAAAGGAGGTAGTCAATGGTCTGGCCCATTGATTTGGCCATCCTGACCTTAGTCGTCATAGTGGGCATCGGCGCCCTCATGGTCAAAGATTTGCTTGGCGCTGCTATTCTTTTTGGAGCTTACAGTTTCATGATGTGCCTGCTCTGGACCATCATGGGAGCGGTAGATGTGGCCTTTACCGAAGCCTCGGTAGGCGCTGGTGTCAGTACAGTCTTTTTTGTCGGAGCTGTTTTTCGGACTTCAAGGAGGACCAAGGATTGAAGGTCATAGGGCTCATTATAGCAGTTTTGACCGGTGGATTGCTTATCTATGCCGCAGGAGACTTCCCTGCTTGGTCTGACCCGGCGTCTCCTGCCAGCACGTACCTTTCTCCTCACTTCATTGAAAAAACCATGGAGGAGACGTCAGTACCCAACATTGTCACGGCTGTGCTTGCGGATTATCGCGGTTTTGACACGATGTTTGAGACCACGGTCATTTTTTCTGCCGGCGTCGCCTGTTTTCTTCTCCTGCGGGCTTTTCGGCGCAAACAGCCTGAAGCAAGACATTATCGGCATGTGCTCACCGGCGTCACCGTAAGGATCAAAGAAGGCACGAAGCTACCGCCATCTGAGGACTTTGAAAGAATCGACTCCCTTTGGACACCTCACGACCTGATTATCAAGACGGTTTGCCGATTACTGATCCCTTTTATTCAGATTTTTGCCTTGTATGTGATTGCCCATGGGCATCACAGCCCTGGAGGAGGATTCCAAGGCGGGGTTATCTTGGGTGCAAGCATCATCGTGCTTGCAATCTCTCAAGATCTGAGAACGGCTGTGAAACGGATGGGTGAAAAGCTGGATGCCCTCCTTTGTGCTGTTGGCGTCTTGATTTATGCAGGCACGGGAGCGCTTTGTCTGCTGTTAGGGCTCAATTTCCTAGATTATAGTGCCCTTGCCTCTGTACTCCATGTCGATCCAATTACCGCACGATCCCACGGAATCTTGATTGTAGAAATCGGCGTGGGAGTTGCGGTTATGGCTACCATGATCTGGATCTATAACAATGTGTCATCAAAGGGCGAATATGACCAAGGACTTTAAATCATGGGCGATATAATTCAAACCATTGTCGCAAAATATAACTTTTGGATCTATATCACCTTAATGATGATCGGCCTGTATGCCATGATCGCCAAGAACAACCTGGTCAAAAAAATCGTGGGTATGAATATCTTTCAAACAGCCATCATCTTGTTTTATGTGTCCATCGGTGCAAAGAGAGGGGCCACCATCCCGATCTTAGAGCATGGTCATGGCGGCGGTCATAACGTGGTTCATGCCATAGACTATGCCAATCCGCTGCCTCATGTTCTTATGCTGACGGCCATCGTGGTGGCTGTGGCCACCCTTGGTGTAGCCCTAGCTTTGGCCATTAGAGTTTATGACCGGTACAGCACCCTTGAAGAAGATGAAATCCTATCGCAGATAAGGGAAGAATGAGCTTACAATATCCTGGACTTATCGTTGTTGTTCCGTTGCTGTCCGCCCTTGTCATCAGCATCGCCGGCTGGGTAAACAAGAGGTGGTGTTTTCCGATTGCCGTTGCAGGTCTGAGCGTGGCCGCCTATTCATCGGTTGGCCTGCTGTTCAGGGTACTGGATGAAGGGGTGATCGTTTATAAATTAGGGGGATGGGACCCGCCAATGGGCATAGCCTACTACGTCGATCATCTCAATGGGCTAGTTCTGGCAGTGGTCTCTGTTGTGGCACTGCTAAACGCGATAGCAAGCAAAAACAGTATTGAGCAGGAGTTTCCAGAGAGAATAGGTCCGTTTTACACGCTATATGTTCTCATGGTCACCGGCCTTCTGGGCATCGTTGTCACGGGAGACGCCTTCAACCTTTACGTACTGCTCGAGATTGCGGCGCTGACAGGCTACGGCTTGATTGCCATGGGGGGTGGGCGTGGGCCACTGTCGGCTCTAAACTATCTATACATGGGGACCATCGGCGCATGCTTCTATTTGTTAGGCATCGGCTATCTTTATATTATGACCGGCTCGTTGAATATGGTGGATATTGCCAGGATACTGCCTGACCTTTATCAGTCCAAGGCTGTGATGGCTGCCTTTATTATCTGTATGGTCGGGGTGTGGCTCAAGATGGCGTTCTTCCCTCTCCACGCCTGGTTGCCTAACGCTTACACATTCGCCCCATCTGCCTCCAGCAGTTTGATTGCCCCTCTGGTAACCAAGGTGATGATCTATGTGATGATCCGACTCATTCTGACGATCTTTACACCAGAGTTTAGCTTCAACATTCTGGCAGTGAGCAAGCCTATTGTCTGGCTTTCCGTTATTGCCATTTTCATGGGTGCCATCCTTGCCCTGTCAGAACGCAATCTGAAGAAGATGTTAACGTTCATCATCATCGCGGAAGTGGGTTACATGGTTGGCGGCGCGTGGCTTGGAAACCGTGTCGGCATGACCGGAGCGATCCTTCACATTGCAAACGATGCCCTGATGACGCTGTGTGTCTTTTTGGCTGTAGGAAACATTGTTTACAAAGTGAAGGGGGCTGAGTTTGAAAACCTACAGGGCCTGTTCCGTAAGATGCCTTTCACTATGGGGGCCTTTGTCATTGGGGCCATGTCCATGATTGGGGTTCCTCCCACCTGCGGATTTTTCAGCAAGTGGTATCTGATCTCGGGTGCCATTCAAGCCGGCCAATATGGTTTTATGGTCGCACTTCTGTTTAGCAGTCTTGTGAATGTGGTTCTATTTTTCAGGGTCTTTGAGATCTGTTACTATGAGCCGTTTAGCGATCATCACGGGCATGGCGATCATCATCCCGAACCGATTGATGAGGCCCCTGTCACCATGCTGGTCCCGCTTTTTATTGTGGCAGCGATCTTGGTGCTAGTCGGACTTTACACCGGTGATATTGTGAACCACATTGTCGAATTTGCCATACCGAAAGGCCTCGTATAACGCAGATAAAATAAGGACCATATGGAAACGATCGTATCAATAAAGCCCTTGCTGGCCGTCTCGGTTTCATTGTTGGTTACACCTATTCTCGCTTCGAGCAGAGCACCAAATGTCCGCGAAGCATGGACCTTTATGGCAGCAGTCGCCAAGGTTCTGATCGTTGCTTCCATGGTCCCGGCGGTCCTGAAAGGGGCGGAGATCGTGTATACGGTTGCCGAAGTCGTCCCGGGGGCAGCAATCAAGTTCAGGGTTGATGCTCTGGGAATGCTCTTTGCCCTTGTCTCCTCATCGCTGTGGATTGTGACATCTGCGTATTCCATAGGTTACATGCGAGGGTTAAAAGAACACAGCCAGACCAGGTATTTTGTGTTCTTTGCCCTAGCCCTTTCAGCAACCGTTGGTGTGGCCTTTTCAGCCAACTTGCTAACCCTTTATCTCTTTTATGAGATGCTTTCTTTTGCCACCTATCCTCTGGTCACACACCATCAGGATCACGAAGCGCGCAGCTCAGGGCGAAAATACCTCTTGTACATTGTAGGCACTTCAATCGGAATCGTTCTCCCGGCAATGCTGATTTGCTACAATATGACAGGAACCCTGGAGTTCTCCATGCAAGGTATTTTCGCCGGAACCGAACACAAAGCCACGATCACAGTGCTTCTTCTTATGCTTGTACTCGGGTTTGCCAAGGTAGCCATTATGCCGCTTCACTCGTGGCTTCCAGCAGCCATGGTCGCGCCCACGCCGGTCAGTGCCTTGTTGCACGCGGTGGCTGTTGTCAAGGTTGGCGCCTTCAGCGTCCTTCGAGTGCTGACAGGTGTATTCGGAGTAAACCTGTTGACAAATTTACACCTCGGTACCGTCATCTGCTATATTGCTTCCTTTACCGTCATAGTAGCCTCACTCATTGCCCTTTCCCAGGACGGGCTGAAACGGCGTCTTGCCTTTTCAACCATCGGCCAGCTCTCCTACATTGTGCTTGGTGTTGCACTCCTTTCTCCCAAGGGGATGATCGGCGGTATGACCCATATCGCCATGCATGCCTTTGGCAAGATCACTCTCTTCTTTTGTGCCGGCGCTATCGCTGTGGCCACGGGCAAGAAATACATCAGTGAAATGGTAGGCATCGGCAAAAGGATGCCGGTTACCATGGTTGCCTTTTTCATTGGCTCCCTGAGCGTAATCGGGCTTCCGCCCACCGGCGGATTCTTCAGCAAGTGGTATCTTGTTTTGGGGACCCTCCAGGCCGATCAAATGCCTATGTTGATCGTCCTTCTCGGAAGTTCGCTCCTCAACGCTGCATACTTTCTGCCCATTGTCTACAAGGCCTTTTTCTGCACGCCCGAGGAGTCTATGTTTGAAAACACCATACAAGAGGCCCCCATATGGTGCGTGGCCCCGCTTGTGGTGACCGCGGTCATCTCTGTTGTACTGTTCTTCTATCCCACACTCTTTCTCAATTTAGCAAAACTCGCCATAGGCGGGTAAGAGGAGAGAGGACATGAAGCAAGAAAAGGAATTTGACTGGTTTGACAGGCCTGAATCCATAAGAAAATTGTGGGTCATGCTTTACGTTGTTTGTGGGCTGTTGGTGGTGCCAGACTTTTTTACCCACAGGCATGCGTACTTCGGGTTTGATGGTCTTCTTGGATTCTATGCACTTCTCGGATTTGTTTCATGTGCGGTCCTGATACTCTTTTCCAAATTGGTCGGTCTTGTGCTGAAAGCAAAAGAGGACTACTATGATAAGTGATTTTCCACCCGCAGCACTTCTAATCATTGGCGCCTTGCTGGTTCCCTTTCTCAAGGGTAACGCCAGAAATTGGTATGTAATCCTCCTTCCTGCTGTCGCTTTCTATTTGATCTCCCAGCTTCAGGTCGGTTCTTCCTGGCAGGTTCATTTCTTCGGCTTTGACCTTACCTTTTTGCGGGTCGACAAACTGAGCAAGGTCTTTGGGTATATCTTCACCCTGAACGCGGTTGCGGCATTTGTCTATGCCTTTTATCTGAAAGACAGCACCCAGCATATGGCTGCACTCTTCTACATAGGGAGTTCCCTTGGTGTTGTCTTTTCTGGCGACCTCGTCTCGCTCTATTTCTTCTGGGAGGTTATGGCTGTTGCTTCCACCTTTCTCATCCTGGCACGAAAGACCAAAAAGGCGCAGGCGGCTGGCATGCGATACATTATGGTGCATATCTTTGGTGGGCTCTGTCTGCTAGCCGGCATGGTGATCTATATCACACAGACCGGATCGATTGCATTCCATGCAATGACCGACCGGAATCTGGGAACCTATCTTATCCTGATCGGAATTTTGGTTAACGCTGCAGCACCCCCCTTGCATGCCTGGCTCCCCGACGCATATCCGGAAGCCACTGTAACCGGAGGAGTCATTCTTAGTGCCTATACCACAAAGACCGCAGTTTACACCCTGGTGCGGGGCTTTCCCGGTTGGGAGATACTCATCGTGGTCGGGTGCATCATGACCACATATGGTATCATTTACGCCCTTCTGGAAAACGACATGCGGCGAATCCTCGCCTACAGCATTATCAATCAAGTTGGATTCATGGTTTGCGGGGTGGGTATCGGGACAATGATGTCGTTAAATGGCACCGTAGCCCATGCCTTCTGTCACATCATATACAAGGCCCTTCTCTGGATGTCGGCTGGCTCTGTTCTGTATATGGTCGGAAAAAGTAAATGCACCGACCTTGGAGGGCTATACAAAACCATGCCATTGACCCTGATTTTTGGTGGGATCGGAGCCCTTTCCATCTCGTCATTCCCTGCAACAAGCGGATTTACCAGCAAATCCCTTATCATAGATGGGGCGGTTCATGAACACTTGATGTGGGCGTGGCTTGTGCTGGAGATTGCATCGGCAGGTGTCTTCCTCCATGCGGGGATCAAGTTTCCCTATTTTGTCTTTTTCGCCAAAGATAAAGGCCTGAGGCCTGGGGAAACGAATAAACCGATGCTCATTGCCATGGCTTTCATGTCTTTTCTGTGTATCTTCCTCGGCCTTTATCCGCAGCCGCTCTATAATGTTTTGCCCTATGAAGTTCACTACCAGGCTTACACGTTCAATCATGTAATTGCACAGCTGCAACTCCTCATGCTCTCGGCCTTGGTCTTTTTCTTGTTTCTTAAGCTCCTCAAGCGAACAGAGACCATCTCCATTGACACTGATTGGTTCTACCGCAAAGGGGGGCGCCTGTTTTACTATATTGTGGACAAAGGCTTGAACGGTATAAACAGACTCTCGGACAGGGTCTTTGTGGGTGGATTGGCTGGGGCTCTTGGCCGTGTGTCTAGACGCGGCCCAGAGATTCTAGCACTCGGGACCCTTATTCCTCTATGGAGTGTAACCGGTATGACGGCAGAAAAGCTTCGAGATAAGAAGGCGAAGGCGCGTGCGGCCCTTGCCACGGGCAGCTCACCAGCGGGAATTACTGCGGCCCTTGCCACCATTTTTTTAGTTGTTGTTTTCCTCTTATCATGATGTATTAAGCTTAGGGAATAAGGATTCGGGCACGGAGAGGAGACATATCTATTATGGTTTCAGCAAAAGACTTGAAGGGGATTGCGCTGTTTGAAGACTTGACAGACGGGATGCTTGATAAGTTGGCTCCCCTGGTTCAAGCCGAGTCGTTTGACGAAAGACAGATGATTTACGAAGTAGGCAGCCCGGCCGACCGATTCTATTCACTCAAGAGAGGCAAGGTGCTACTTGAGGCAGAACTGGCACCAGCCGTGATTATTTCTTTGGGTTCTATCAAGCCGGGCTACTCATTTGGCTGGTCTGCCCTCCGCCCGCCAGCCTCGTACGCCACATATGCTGTTTGCGCCGAACCGTCGGATGTCTACCTGGTGCCCGGAGTCAAGCTTTTGGAGCTCCTTGAAGGTGATCATACCATGGGATACCTGGTCATGCAGAAGGCTGCAAGGATCTTAGAAAACCGCTTGGAACGCCGCTCCCAACAGTTTCTTAAGGTGATCTCGAAACATCCTGAAATCGGAGCGCTTATGGGCCTCTAATGTATTTGCTTGGGTAACAAACCAGTGTCATATGGTTTCCTTTGGAATCGAGAACTTTGAAAAACGATCGATTTTGCTGAAGGTCAAAAAAAGCGAAGAGTTTAACCGTCGGCGTGCTGTCAGTATTTTGACTCCCGCGCTGCGGGATGAGTCTGACGCAGAGCATGAGCAAAAAAAGCGGTTTTGCAGAGGGCTCAATCGAAAGGAGTGGAAACATGCCTAAGAAAATATTGATCGTGGACGACGAAGCTGATCAGAGGACCTTCCTTAGCACGGTCCTCGAAGAGAACGGCTATGCAAGTCTGGGTGCAAAAGACGGGGTTGAAGGGTTGGAACTCCTGCGTAAGGAAAAGCCAGACTTGGTGTTGCTCGACCTCATGATGCCAAAGAAAAGCGGCATTAGTATGTTCCAGGAATTGAGAAGCGACCCTGATTTGACCCATATTCCGGTAGTCGTGGTAACAGGGGTCTCTGAGGTGACGGGCGTTGATTTCAGGCATTTCATGTATAAGCAACCCCTGCGGGACGAGAAAAAATTCGTTGAAACCACAGGGCTGACAAAATATACCATACCGGACGGCTATATTGAAAAACCGATCGATCCGGATCAGTTGATAAAAGTAATCGAAGAAGCCCTGACAAAGCATCCTGTCTGACCTGTGAAATGCAGGGTCGCACTGGGAACAGTAGGAGGATCTCAACCGGACTGTTTTTTCTTGTACCGGGTCAGGAAGATTGAACAAACCATCCAGCACCTTTTTGGTGACCTTTCCCAATCGACTTCTCTTTCGGTCCCCCATAGATTAACAACTTGTAAGAACACAATCTAGTGTTGTGTCAGGAATTTGTTCCAAGAATATGGAATCGCCAAAAAGCCATTTTCCGGGTGACATGGGGCATTTTCGGAGCCACACGCCAGCTACACCTCCACAGACATGAATGACTCCCATGGGGGTCTCTGGGGTCTCTCGTCTTTGTTGTGTTTTCCCAGCACCCAACGGCCTGCCTGAAAACCTCTTCCGCTTCAGACAGATATCCCGTCTCACACTGTTTTCCATACAAACGGGTGCATGATATCCTTGGATCAGGACCCAGGTTGACAAGGGATCATTTAATATTGTACAGATAATTACCCCAGTTGTCTAATTTCTTACCCTATGCCACAGAGGTGGTGACTTTTCTTCCCGTTGATAAGGAGAAGCAATGAAACAAGACAAGGCTCTCAAGGTGGCCATTGTAGGCGGCGGTACCGGGTGCAAGGCGATCATGGACATAATATTTGCCGAAAGGCTCAGCCAGCTTCGAATGAAACTCATCGGGGTAGCCGATACCACCCCTAATGCTGTCGGCTGCCAGTATGCCCGGGAAAAAGGGATCTACACAACAAGGGACTTCCGGGATCTGTACAAGCTCAAGGACCTCAATCTCATAATCGAGCTGGCTGGAGGTAACGAGGTGGCAGATGAGATCTTTCGAACAAAACCGAAGCACGTCCGGTTGATGGACAATGTCGCTGCGCTTCTCTTCTGGGACATCTTTCAGATCGAAGAAGAAAGGATTTCCGAGCGCAAGCGTGCTGAGGAGGTTGTGCGGGAGAAGGAACGCTTCCTTCAGGCCGTTTTCGACGCCATACAGGATGGGATCACAGTCTTGGACTGTGACATGCATGTTATCATGGCCAATGCCTGGATGGAAAAAATGTTCGATACCCAAATGCCACTTGTTGGCAAGAAATGTTACGACGTTTACCAAAAGAGGGAGTCTCCATGTCCCCAATGCCCATCACTGCCAACGCTCGCAACAGGTGAAGCACACAGGGCAATCCTCCCTTATCCTTCGGAAGAGAACCCAGCACAGTGGATCGATCTGTCTGCGTTTGCGCTCAAGAATCCCCGTGGCCATGTCATTGGCATTATCGAGTATATCAAGGATATTACGGAACGCAAGCGGGTGGAAGAAGCGCTGCAAGACAGTGAAGCCCAGAAACGGGCGATTCTTGACGCCTCTATTGACATGATTCGTTATGTAGACGAAGACATGAGAATAATCTGGGCAAACAAGACAACAACCGCGGAACTCGGTATGACTCCTGAAGAAATAGCAGGCCAAGTCTGCTACGAACTCTTCGTCGACAGAGACACGCCGTGTGAAGGATGCCCGACCCTAAGGGCCGTGGAAACAGGACAGATTGAACATGGTGTCATGCAGAAACATAAAATTGGACAAAGAATGAGGGAAAGCTATTGGGATTGTTACGGGGTGCCGCTGAAAAGTGAATCTGGTCAGATCATGCGGCTCATTCAGGTTGCCAGAGACGTCACCGAACAAAAACAGGCTGAAAAGGAACTCAAAAAAAGGCATAACGAACTTGAAGCCATCAACGGCGTACTCTTACAACTGACTAAGGAGGATAACCTGAGGGGAATGGGGCAGATCCTTCAGGACATCATGGAAGACTTCTACCCCGAATTCGATCCCATGATTTTCTTGCTGACCCCAGACCGCAACGGTCTGTATTTCCCTCGACCCGAGAGAGGGCCAGCCAGAGAGACCTGCTATGATCGAGCGGACAGAAAGCTGAAGAACCTCAAGTTGGAACATGACCTATTAGCACTTCTGACGGCGGGGAAAATCGGGCCGACCAGCTCCGGAAGGAGAGAAATCGATTGCTCAGCAGTTATTAAGGCGCTCGCTGCAGGTTTTCGTACCTGGGTGGCAGTGCCCATTGCGTTGGATGACAGATGCTTTGGCCTCTTCATGCTCGGTTCAGCTTCCGTGGACATGGATATAGAAGCAGATCTGATCTTTGTTGAAACCCTCATCCGACAGATTTCGGGGGTAATCCGTTACCAAATTTCGAAAGAGGTTAGGGAGGAGGCGTTCAGAAAGCAACTGACCGGTCCGGATAAGTTCATGGGGATTGTTGGTCGAAGTCGCCAAATGCAACAACTCTACCGGATGATCCAAGCCGTAGCCGATTCAGCAAGTACTGTACTTATCACGGGGGAAAGCGGTACGGGCAAAGAGCTTGTAGCCCGCGCTATGCACCAGGCAGGCAAATACCGCGACACCCCTTTTATCTCTGCCCACTGTTCTTCGTTTGTTCCGACTTTGGTTCACTCAGAGATCTTTGGACATGAAAAAGGTGCTTTTACTGGGGCTACCACCCGCAAAGTGGGACGTTTGGAAAGGGCCCAAGGAGGGATCCTTTTCTTGGACGAAGTGGCTGATCTGCCTTTAGAGACCCAGGTGCTTCTGCTTCGATTCCTTCAAGACAAGAGTTTTGAGCGTGTGGGAGGAGAACGTCCTGTTGAGGTTAATGTCAGGGTTATAGCCGCAACCAACAAAGACATTGAAAAACAGATGGAGGCAGGTCGCCTACGGGAAGATTTTTATTATCGGCTGAACGTGATCCCCATCAAGTTGCCTCCATTACGAGAACGCATCGCAGATGTCCCCTTGCTTGCCGATCACTTTCTGAGGACCTACTGCCTTATAGAAGGTAAAGGGATTAGGGGATTTGATACCGAGGCCATGAAACTGATGATGGACTATGATTGGCCGGGTAACGTGAGGGAACTCCAGAATACGGTGGCCAGATGCGTGGTGTTGGCCTCCAGGGACAGCATTGGCGTTGACGCGCTCCCAGGCAGGATCCGCACCCCAGAGAGGACTCCAAGAGAATTCTCTTTGGCAAAAAACGAAAGAAATCTGATCCTAAACGTGATGCATGAATGCCATTGGAACAAACATCAAGCAGCCCGCCTATTGGACATAAGCCGAGGTACCCTCTACAGTAAGCTTAAGAGGTATCATATCGGTCCATAGATTATAGAGAGCCCAGCAGGGTTGTATTTTGAGCAAATTTAGCCTCCATGGGTTGTATTCTAGACGCTCCTGTAATCCAGCACATTAGCCCCCCAAGTGCCCTTCGAAGCTGAAAACGGGGTCAAATATTGAACAATTTTGGCGCACGTTCGATAACCGACTCCCCTTCTATAATTTCCACATGCCCTAATAATAAGCAACAAATTGAATAGGTTACCCCACCAGACCGCCCTGCGGAAAGAAAACTTACGACTCTGGCACGTAACTTGAGTAGACGTGGAATGCAGGATTTACCGTTCTTCACATCATCTTGTAGAAGGCGTAGGTGACGGTGCCATTTAAGGCAACCCGTCAATTCATTATGACACAGTCGCGGCCGACATACGACGTATGAGAGAGAAATCAAGAGATATGATCGGTTACGGGCTCGCCCTAATAACGCAGGACCGGGGACTCGAGAAGATTATGAGAAGGATCTCAAATCACCTTGGCTATGAACTCAGCGTTTATGAAAATTGCACCGACTTTGTTCAGGATTTTGGCGACAAGGATGGGGGGGTGGTTGTTATTGACGGGTACATCTGCTCCCAGCCCCATCTGATGGATTTCCAGATGGTCTTTGCTGAAGCACCTGCATGGCAAGCCATCTATTTACCACGTACCACCAAGAAACAAGAAATCGAGGAAGCAATGGCTATCGGAGCATTCGGCTGTCTGCACAGGCCGGTTAACGAGCAGGAAGTGCGACAGATGATAGAATCAGCCTTGGGAATGTGAGACCATTCTAATAGTTGAAGAAAAAGTTAGATGAAGTGAGATATTAGGGAGCATGTTTATGGGAAGAACGGTACTTGCAGTTGATGATGAGGCTCAGACGAGAGATTTTGTTTCTACCGTGTTGGAGGAAAGCGGCTATACACCAGTATTAGCTGAAGATGGTGAACAGGCCATGGAGATCATTAAACAAAACAAACCGGACTTAATTATCCTTGATATTATGATGCCAAGGCAAAGTGGCATCAAGATGTATCGCCAAGTAAAGAGTACCGAGTCATTAAAGGACATACCTGTCATCATATATTCCGGCTTACCCAGGAGAACATTGCTCCGGGCTCAGGCGGCTCTGACGGAAGCTCGTGGTGAAAGTGTGCCGGAACCAGATGCTTATCTAGAAAAGCCTGTCACACCTGAGCGCCTGGAGGCCACCATAAAGAAGATTCTGGGATAGGTTTGGCAGGTTTGGCAACCGCCATGGAGTGGGCCAGCGATGGAAGTAGGAAGATTACTCTATGCCACGGACATGAGAGAACCGAGCTTTTCTGAAGTTGAACCCGTGCTGACCCTTCGCACGCTGGGGCTCAAGGAAGTTGTCCTGTTGCATACAACCAAGGTGGAAGACTGGGACAGGAAGGTTGCTGATCACGGCTTGAAATCGAAGACCTTCATGGTGGACGGGCCCTTGGTACCTGCCATCTTGAACACTGCCCATCGTGAGACAGTCTCACTGATCGCGGTCAGCCTGAACAGAGATAAAAGGGGGCTACTGGGCGGTTCTGTGACAACGAAGTTGCTGAGGGCATCTTCTCTGCCGGTCCTTATTATCCCCGAAGATGCTCAGGCGACCAGATCCATGGAAAGAGGCGTATTTACTCATCTTGTATTTGCTACTGACTGGTCACGTTCCTCGGAAAAGGCGCTGGGTTACATCCTAAACTTCAAAGACTTTATCACGGCGCTGGAAATCGTTCATGTCATAGACAAAAGGCTGGACGTAAGAGATATGCGAGTCCTCAAAGGGAAGCTTGTACAAACGAGGAACGTATTGTCGGGGCAGGGAATAGATGCTGAGTCCCATATCTATGCGGGTAAGCGACCCGAAGAAATCATGCTGGCAGCTAAGGATTATGATGCCACCTGTATCGTCATGGGAACCACCGGCAAGTCTGCCCTGAAAGCTTTTCTGGCCCCGAGTTGTTCCTGTCGGGTTGCAGAATCCTCTCTCGTGCCTACATTGGTCGTCCCTTGATATTGGGAGATGGATTCGTAGGAAAGGAAAAAGGAAATGGAAGTCACATTGTTGTTAGAGGCAACAGAAAACGCGTTCAGGATTTTAGAGCGGGCCAGGGCGCATGCGGTAGGCGTATTGGACACGGCTGTGGAGTTCGTGGCAGAGGAGACGCGATATTGTGATGCAAAAAGGTGTCAAGTCCTTTTCACGGGGGTCCAGAGAAGAAGAACGCGGTTTCAGAATTTTCTTGGGACGACCTTTATCCTCTTTGCGTTCTGGATGCTGCTCTCGGGCAAGTTTGATGCTTTTCATCTTACGCTTGGGGTCATCTGTTGTGCTGTGGTCTCTTACATGTTCCATGACTTATTATTTGCCAACGTGAGATTCGGAGACATGCGCATAGTGGCCGGCAGGTTTATTGCCTACATTCCGTGGCTCATTCAACAGATTCTGTTAGCCAATATCCATGTGGTCTCTCTGGTGGTGCGCCGCAAGATGCCAATAGATCCTCAGGTCGTGACATTCAAGACAAAATTGGAGACCGATATCTCCCACGTAACCCTGGCGAATTCCATTACCCTCACGCCGGGGACGATCACCATGGATATTAAAGACGGGGTTTTTTACGTGCATGCGTTGAGCCAAAAAGTTGCCGAGGATCTGAACGCTGGTGAGATGGAGGACAGGGTGGCTCATATATTCATGGAGGCCGATCACTTGTACGTACAGGATGTGCTGGATGCCACGCGCATTTACGAAACGCTTCGTCTTTAGTTTAGGTTATTTAAAGTTATCCGGCTCGGTAGCAATTAGGGAAGGAGATATAAGGAGATATAATGATTCGGGAGAGCGATGATGTCATTGTAAAAACCCTTGCAAGGTTACTTGTACCATTTATTGTGGCCTATGCCCTGTATGTGGTCATGCATGGACATTACAGCCCCGGCGGAGGCTTTCAGGGAGGCGTGATTCTGGCGGCCGCTTTCGTCTTGTTGGGTGTCAGCCACGGTTTGGAAAAAACAAGGAGGCGGATGTCCGAAAAGGTTGCAGGAATCATCAGTAGCATTGGGGTCTTTATCTATGGCGGCATTGGACTGCTTTGTCTGATCCTAGGTGGAAATTATCTCCATTATGGCAAGCTGAGCAAGATTCTTGGGGTAGACACAGCCCACGCAAGGTCACTGGGAATCTTGGGTGTGGAGATTGGCGTCGCGTTGGCAGTCATGGCGGTCATGTGCACTATCTTTTTTGTCTTATTCACCGTAGGGGAATCCCCTGAGGATGACGGGAGTGTAGAATGACTCAATTCTTTTTGATCATAGGGGTTGGGATGTGTGTATTGGTCCTACTTTGTCTATACCGTGCCACTTACGGGCCCACAATCCTAAACAGGGCAGCGGGCATCTCTGCCATCGGTACAAAGACGTTGATTATTTTACTCCTCATGGGCGTTATCTATGACAGGATAGACATGTTCATCGACATCAGTATGGTATACGCCTTGTTAAATTTCCTGGGGACGGTGGTTTTGGCAAAATATCTTGAGAGGTCAGGAGAAGTGTAATGCTATTCAAAGACGTTGTAGTCATATTGTTTATGTTGGGTGGTTTGTTCTTATTTGCTACAGCCACGTTCGGCCTGCTGCGTCTGCCTGATTTCTATGCGAGGCTCCACGCGACCGGCAAAGCCGACACCTTGGGGGCCCTTTGGGCGCTTATAGGGCTTGCCGTATATCACGGGTTTTCTTTAACCAGCGCAAAGATCCTCTTTATTGCAGTCTTTATGTTTCTGGCTCAACCCACAGCCACCCACGCCATTTCAAGGGCGGCTTTTAGGTGTGGGGTCCAGCCCTGGACATGTGAAGACGCAGTTCTGCTTAAGGATGACGTCGTGGAACAAGGAGGCGCAAAATGATCCTGCCATTCAATTTGATCTTGGTTCTCTTTGTCTACATATGTGCCATAGCGGCCATTACCATCAAGGACCTTTTGAGTGCAGTCGTCATTCTCGGAGCGTATAGCTTCCTTATGTGCCTGCTTTGGACTGAAATGGCCGCCATTGACGTTGCTTTTACCGAGGCCTCTGTGAGTGCAGGGATTGGCACAGTGCTTATGATTGGAGCGGTGAGTAAAACCAAAAGGAGGTCAAAAGATTGAGAACCCCGTCCATTATGATTCAAGTACTTTTGGCAGCCGCTCTTATCTACGGAACCCTTGATATGCCTAAGTGGGGTGATCCCCATTCCCCTGCCGCCTCACATGTATCTCCCTATTACCTTGAGCACAGTATAGAGCACACGGCGACCCCCAACGTGGTAACCTCGGTCCTGGCTGACTACAGGGGTTATGACACTCTTGGAGAGACTACGGTTATTTTTACGGCTGGCATGGCATGTATATTGTTGTTGAAAAGAAGAGATAAGAGCTAGGGGAAACGTCATGTTCGACTTCATCGTTGACCATTATAACTACTGGACATACATAGGTCTGATGATCATAGGCTTCTATGCCATGATGACAAAAAGGAATCTGATAAAAAAAATCATCGGCATGAATATATTTCAGTCAGCCATTATATTCTTCTTTATCTCGTCATCTGTGAAGCGGGGAGGCGTGAGTGTCCCCATTCTGGAGGATGCGCATGGCCACGCGGCCCATGGCATGGAACATGGCGCCCATGCCGTTGACGTGATGCAATATGCCAACCCATTGCCCCATGTGCTCATGCTCACAGCCATTGTGGTGATGGTAGCAACCTTGGGGGTGGCACTAGCGGTCGCCATCATGATTTACAGAAAATATCATACATTAGAGGAAGACGAAATCATTACGGCCATGGGAGGAAGAGATTGAGAAGATGATAGCACAGACTCCCATTTTAATTGTCGTCATCCCGTTATTATCTGCCTTCCTGTGTCCTCTTATCGGACTCTGGAGGAAAGAGGGGTGCTATTTTTGGACAGTTTTTTCGCTTTCATTACATTGTCTGGCATCGGTTAATACCCTGTTTACCGTGATAGAGAGTGGTACTATCAACTACTATCTGGGAAACTGGAGCCCTCCCTGGGGGATAGAGGTTGTTGTAGATCATCTCGGTGCCTTTGTAGTGGTTATCGTGTCATTTATGAGCCTTTTTGCAGCCATCTATGCGAAGAGGACAGTTGAACAGGAGCTACCTGGGAAGACTATTCACTTCTATACCGTCTTTCTCTTACTGGTAACCGGGCTTTCAGGTATCGTGGTAACCGGTGATGTGTTTAATCTCTATGTGTTTTTGGAGGTTTCGGCCCTGGCAGGTTATGCCCTTATAGCCGTGGGAGAAGATAGAGCACCGGTTGCCAGCTTTAGATATGTGGTTATGGGAACGATAGGGGCCTGCTTTTATCTTATCGGTGTTGGCTACCTTTACATAGTCACCGGCTCGCTTAATATGGCGGATTTAAGGACTTTGCTCCCTGAACTATATGCCAATAGGGTGGTTCAAACAGCTTTTGTTTTCATCTTAATCGGCTCTGGTATAAAAATAGCTCTCTTTCCTCTTCATACTTGGCAACCCGATGCTTACACCTATGCTCCTTCCGCGGTGAGCGTGATAATATCAACGGCAATGGCAAAGACTTCCATTTACGCACTAATAAGAATAATTTTCTCTGTATTCACGCTGGATTTCGTCACCAATTTTGCTCCTATATTCGATATTATTTGCTGGATATCTGCGATCGCCATGATCTTTGGTTCCATATATGCGATAAAGCAGTCTAACTTGAAGAGGATGCTTGCATATTCGAGTGTAGCAAATGTCGGATATATCATGCTTGGCGTTGGACTTTGCACTTCCACAACCTTAGGACTAACGCCTGTATTGATGCATATACTGAACCATGCAGTGATGAAAGGGTGCATGTTTATGGTAGCATGCGCATTTATCCATAAAGCGGGTTTGAGGGATATAAATGATTTTGTAGGGCTGGGAAGGAAGATGCCTTTTGCATCCTTTGCATTCATTTTGGCTGCCCTTGCGATGATAGGGATGCCGCCAAGTGTGGGGTTTATTACAAAATGGTATTTAATACTTGCTGCGTTAGATGCCGGCCAATATATATTTGTGGCTGTGATATTCATCAGCACCCTCCTTATGATCGTTTATTTCTGGCGTGTGATAGAAATTATGTACATAAGGGTGGAAGAGAGGGAAGGAAGTGAAATAACAGCAACAGTAGACGAGATGCCGATGAGTATGCTCACACCGGCGTTAACCCTTGCATTTCTCTGTTTTGCCATCGGGATTGTCTGGCTATCCGGGGCTCCCTCACCCATATTGGACGCAGTTAATTCAGGATTTGGACTGGGGGGGGTGTTGCCATGACAGTGGTAGAATCTATTAGACCGTTGTTAGCAGTTTCATGCCCCGCTATTTGTGCTCTTCTCATATTCCTATCTAGGAAGCGACCGAACGTAAGGGAGAGCTTCACGCTAGTTGCCGGCGTCATACAGTTTTTAATTATTATCTCAATGGCACCGATTATTCTAGAAGGAAATGTGATCAGGTGCCATCTCCTTACTGTAGGTGCTGGGATTGTTTTTAGCTACAAAGTCGATGCTTTTGGTCTTATTTTCGCTATTACTTCTTCGTTCTTATGGATTCTGGTCTCGCTATACTCCATAGGCTATATGCGGGCATTAAAGGAACACGCCCAAACTCGATATTACTTCATGTTTGCCTTGGCCATTTTTTCTGCAGTAAGCATAGCAATGGCTGAGAATCTGGTTACGTTTTACCTTTTTTATGAGACATTGACGCTGGGAACCTACTGGTTAGTCGCTCACCATGAGGATGATGAAGCATTCTTTGGAGCTCGCAAATACCTCACATATTTGCTCTTCTCAGGTTGGTGTTTATTCACTGCAGTAGTGTTAACTTATACGCTTACAGGAACTACCGATTTTGTGGGTGGCGGGATATTGACATCCGATTCTGGATCCCGGTTTACGTTGACGGTATTATTTGTATTGTTTGCATTGGGCTCAATGAAAGCTGCATGGATGCCTTTTCATTCATGGCTTCCCGGCGCAATGGTTGCGCCAACGCCGGTAAGTGCGCTTTTACATGCAGTGGCAGTCGTTAAGGCAGGTGTTTTTGGTTTTGGCAGGATCGTATGCTACGTGTATGGGACAGATTTGATGAGCGAGCTTGGACTTGGTGTAATACTTGCTTCTGTGGCGGGTTTCACAATGATAGTGGGTTCTTTCTATGCTATCGGAGAAGACAACCTCAAAAGAAGACTGGCATATTGCACTGTAAGCCAGTTATCTTACATAATCTTTGGCATGGCGTTGCTGAGCCCTTTTGGAGTGACAGGGGCCATGATTCACATTCCTTTCCATGGGTTCATGAAGATAACACTCTTTCTGTGTGCCGGAGCAATAATTGTAATAGCAGGTAAGAAGCAAATAAGCCAGCTGGCAGGAATAGGAAGAGCGATGCCTGTAACAATGATGGCATTTACCATAGGTGCGATTGGTATGTGTGGAGCACCACCGACATGTGGATTTATAAGCAAATGGTTCCTTTGCCTCGGAACATTACAAGCAGGCCAGTTGATTTTCCTAGCTGTTATCCTGACAAGTTCCTTGCTTGATGCTATTTACTTCTTCCCGATAGTAAGAGCCGCATTTTTCGAAAAGCCGGCAGAAACAAGTGGAGGAAACATAGAAATAATAGAAAGAAAGGATCCTATATATCTTTTCATGGTCATCCCTCTGGCGATAACGGGAATCTTTTCCATTGTCTTTTGTTTATTCCCTCGTACATTCTATATATTAGACCTTGCAGAAATGGCAGTACGGGGTCTTTTTGGAGGTATGTGAGTCTTAGTAGGCTGACCAATATGACGGAATGAACTATTACGGAGACATAAGCCATGAATGAGGAAAGAAGCGACGAAATAGAAGGAAAGATGGAGCTTGGTCACGAACCCATTCCACCGTACAGAACCGTTTTTTTTATAGCCATCACCATAGGCGTTTTTTATTTGGGCTTCATCCTCTATAAAACGCTTTGAACAGAATGGGGAGAGATCGACATGAAAAAGGAAACCGAGGAAGACAAAAAGTATCTTTTTGATAATCCCAGAAACGTAAAGATACTCCTTAGGTCTTTCTTTTCATCCTTGGTTGTTCTGCTGATTCTTGAGTTGTTTGTCCACAAGCATCCTCATTTCCCCTGGGAAGCGTGGCTCGAGTTCTATGCTGTATTTGGATTTGTGGCCTGTGTGGCCCTTGTTGTCGCAGCAAAATACATACTGCGGCCCCTAATGAAAAGGCGAGAGGATTACTATGATTAATCCGATTCCTCCAGCACTGATTTTTATCATCGGGGCGCTTCTGGTTCCTTTGTTCAGGGGAAAGGTAAAGAGCGTATATCTGCTTCTCTTACCCGTTATTAGCTTCATAAACTTGATAAGCATCCCTATAGGGAACCACTGGGTCGTCAGTTTTCTTGGTTATGATCTTGTTTTTGGCAGAGTAGACAGACTCAGCCTCCTTTTTGGTTACATCTTCCACCTCATATCCTTCATAGCCCTTATTTATGCCATTCACGTAAAAGATGACTTGCAGCATGTGGCAGGGCTTGTTTACGCGGGCAGTTCCGTGGGAGTTGTCTTTGCAGGAGATCTTTTTTCTTTCTTTGTCTTCTGGGAGTTGCTCACTGTGAGTTCTATATTTCTTATCTGGGCTCGCAGGACAAGGGCATCGCTTGGCGCAGGCTTTAGGTATCTGCTGGTTCATGTTTCCGGAGGTCTGTGCCTTCTGGCAGGCATCGTCTTGTATGTGTATCAAACAGGCTCCGTTGAGTTCGGGTATATCGGGTTAAACGGGCTAGCGACTTACTTTATATTTTTCGGTTTTGGCGTGAATTGCGCCTGGCCCATCCTCCATCCATGGTTGACGGACGCCTATCCTGAGGCAACGATTACCGGGACCATATTCATGAGTGCCTTTACCACAAAATGTGCGGTCTACGCCCTGGCAAGGGCCTTCCCGGGTACAGAGGCCCTGATATGGATTGGGGCGATCATGACCGCATTTCCCATCTTCTATGCAGTCATTGAAAATGACCTCAGAAGAGTGCTTGCCTACAGTCTGATCAACCAAGTCGGGTTCATGGTATGCGGCATCGGCATAGGGACGCATCTGGCCATAAATGGTGCCGTTGCCCATGTTTTTAATGATGTTCTCTTCAAGGCTCTCCTTTTCATGTCCATGGGCGCTGTGATGTATCGCACAGGAAAGATCAATGGCACAGCTCTGGGCGGATTGTACAGGACCATGCCGCTTACCTGTATATTCTGCATGGTGGGAGCTGCATCAATCTCTGCCTTCCCGCTTTTTAGCGGTTTTGTCAGCAAGTCGATGGTCATGGATGCAGCCGGTAAAGGTCATATGAATATCATATGGTTCATTCTGCTCTTTGCATCAGCCGGTGTGTTTCACCATGCGGGTATTAAGATTCCTTTTTTTGCATTTTTCGGCCACGACTCCGGTATGAGGCCCAAGGAGGCCCCGCTCAATATGCTCATTGCCATGGGCATTGCTGCCTTCCTGTGTATCTTCATAGGCTCATTCCCGGGCCCCCTGTACAGCCTGCTGCCATATCCTGTTGATTATGTGCCATACACCATGCCTCACGTGGTGGGTCAAACCCAGCTCCTTTTCTTCTCGGCTTTGGCATTTACGCTGCTGTTACTATCGGGCATCTATCCGGGCGAGCAGAGGTGTGTCAATCTCGACGCCGATTGGTTTTACAGAAAAGCCGGCAAGAGATTTATGTGGTTCTGCCAGAAACCGCTGGTGGTGTTTGGGAACTTCATTGATCGTAAGGTATTGGGGATAGCCCGTGCTTCCAAGTCTTCCTTCAGCGAAGCGGCGCAATTTGAGGATGGGT
>JBFEUB010000019.1:0-27395 GCA_041547605.1 Desulfobacteria bacterium | reverse complement strand
TCAGACAGCTTGCAATTTTAAACGCCAGTCACATTCAAAAATCTTCTCCAAAATTGCACAATGTCGTTCGCCAAATAATATTTTCAATCATCAACGACTTGCGAGCAAACGGAACATATTTTTGACAATCAGTCTAGTTCCCTGAATTTTTAACATCGCAACTGCAGAGAGTCAATAATGAAGGTGTGTATCCTGCTGACTCGCCAAATGCGTGGTGTGGCTTTTGGGCACCTCTAAGCCAGCAGCATCGTGAGGTGTGGTCTCATATCTACCCGTTCCAGGAAAGACTAACTCTGGATTCCGGGGGGACCACAAGAAGAGAGGCGCTTGCCTATTTAAGGGGCTTACCTTCCGGTTAGTTTTACCCGCTCCGATCCTCGTAATGTGGCATGAGTCTTGCTTGCCAAGTTAAACATTTCTGCCTTCTGCATCATAAACCCGGGAGGTCGTGCCATGATGAATGCGAAAATAACAGTTGAGCGTAGGGAGCATAAACGGTTCGAGACGCGCGACGAGGCGTTTATTGTGCTCGGGCCCGATTCTACCAAACTGGGTAGACTCATAGATATCAGCATGGGTGGGCTTGCGTTCAGTCACGTGGCCAAGACCAGGCCGCCAGATGGGTTGTTTGAATTAGATCTCTTTCTTGTCGAAGGTGATTTCTATTTGGATAAATTGCCTTATGAAATCATCTCGGATTTCAAAACAAACGACAACCGTTTCGGTTCCATAACCATGCGCCGATGTGGCGTCCAATTTGGGAGCCTAACACAAAGCCAGATATCTGAACTGGATTACTTCATCCGGAACCATACCAGAGGTGAGGTGGAAGTTTGACACTTTAGTCGACATTTGATTGTCAGAAAACTGACACAAGGCTGGAAGATAACACCTTAGATAAGCCCTGAACTCCAAGGCCCCCCTACCATATTTAACCCCCCATAGCCCACTCGGCAGGATCGGGTTTGCTTGGTTTCAGGGCTTTTCCATGTTGTTATCTTGACATACATTGGATGCGGGCGAGTTGAGAAATGGGTTTTATCTGAACAAAGAAAACAAGTCGTAGATTAGAAAAAACCCAAGTGAAGGCGAAAAGCAGGACACTCCACATGTCTCTAAGAAAAAGACTCTGGGCTGAAAACATTCGTAACGTGCCTCGAAAAGAATCCTCTTTTTTATATATCTTGTGTGCGAAGCATCGGCTCCCACAGGACGCAAGGGAAGGCAATCCGGAGGCGTTGTCTTATCGGTTTGCAGAACCCATCCCCCGAGATGCATGGTTCTTTCCAGCGTCTTGCAATAAGAAACGATACGGTGCATACAGGATGCATTTCGCGGTAAAACACTAGCACTTTGAAGAAAACCTGGCCAATAAAATCAAATACTTGCCTGCTATCACAAAATGTGCTATTTGGTTTTCTCAAAAAACCCCTCAATTCCAACGCGTTGGGTTCAAACATGCACAATCAGGAGGCGACCTGTATGGATACGATACGTCACGCAACCTTTGAAGCAGGGCGCTATATGCTGGGGAAGCTGCCACACGGCAGGGATTTGGTTGGGACCATAGAAGAGTTCTGTGCACAGAACGGGATTCAAACCGGGGTGTTCTCAGTTGTGGGAGCCGTTACGTCGGTCACATTGGGTTCCTATGATCAGAACCAGCAAGTGTATGTTACTTGCAAGAAAGAAGAGCCGCTCGAAATCGCCGCCTGCGCAGGCAACGTATCATTCAAAGACGGCAAGCCTGCTGTACATGCTCATGCCGTACTGGCCGATATAAGTGGCCAGACCATTGGTGGGCATATTTTTTCAGAAACCTTAGTCTACGCGGGAGAGATTTACTTTCGGGAGCTCTTGGGTGAACTCCTGGAAAGAAAATACGACGAGATAACAGGACTCTTATTGTGGCAGCTATGAGGCAAACGTCTGAATCCTTTTAATTGGCTTTCTTTGGATTGCTTTTTCCGGCGAGTTTGGATACAGCATCCATAGACTGTGGTGAATGGATACCCTGAGACTAGGGAGGAAGGCAAGCAATGCACCTCAAGACGACGAGGACTGAATCACCCAAGCAGCTTCCGGATGATTCTAAGTTGGGTTTTGGCCAACTCTTCAGCGATCACATGTTCAACATGGACTACAGCCCGGAGCAAGGCTGGCATAACGCACGAATAGAGCCGTATGCTCCGATCGTAATGGATCCGGCCACCATGGTTCTCCACTATGGCCAGGCCATCTTCGAAGGACTGAAAGCATATCGGACCAGCAACAGAAAGATTCAACTGTTCCGTCCGGAACGCAACATGTCCAGGCTGAATCACTCGGCAAGGCTGGTGTGTATCCCGGAAGTCGATGAGGCCTTTCTCCTGTATGCCCTCAAAAAGCTCATTGCCATTGATAAAGCATGGGTCCCGAGGGCGCCTGAGACCTCTTTGTATATTCGCCCAACCGTTGTCGCCACGGACCCGTATCTCGGTGTGCGCCCGTCCTATACCTACCGCCTCTTCATTATCTTGTCGCCGGTGGGTGCTTATTATCCGGAAGGTTTCAATCCGGTGAAGATTTGGGTCACAGATAAATATGTCCGGACCGCGCCCGGCGGCGTCGGCGAGGCCAAGACGCCGGCCAACTACGCAGCCAGCCTTTACGGAGCCGAGGTAGCCAAGGGCTTGGGTTATACCCAGGTGCTGTGGCTCGATGCCATTGAGCACCGCTACATTGAAGAGGTGGGGACCATGAATATTCTCTTTGTTATCAATGGAACGCTTGTTACACCCCCTCTTAGTGGGAGTATATTGCCAGGCATCACACGGGACTCAGTCCTGACACTTGCCCGAGAGTGGGATATCTCTGTACAAGAGCGTCCCATCACCATCGACGAAGTAATGACGGCCCATAAGGATGGGTTCCTACAAGAAATATTTGGCTCTGGGACAGCAGCGGTCATTTCCCCGGTGAGTCATCTCGCCTGGCGAGATAACGTGGTGATGGTCGGAGACGGCAAGGTTGGTCCCGTGGCCCAAAAGTTTTATGATGCCATAACAGATATCCAATATGGCCGGGCCGAAGATCCTTTTGGCTGGATCGTGCCGGTTGAAGAGGAATGAGAGAATGATTATTGAGCAACTCAAGGTCGGTTTTATGGATGTATTTTGTTATATTCTGGGATGTGAACAGACTTCCAAGGGGCTCTTGATCGATCCGGCTGGAGACGAAGAGCGCATACTTGAAACCGCTCAGAGCTTGGGACTTACTATTGAATCCATCGTGAATACCCACGGCCATCCTGACCACTCCTGCGGAAACCGAAAGATCAAGGAACAGACAGGGGCAAGAATATTTATGCACGCTGATGATGATCGTCTCTTCAACGCAACTGAAGGGGGATCGATGGCTATACAGATGGGCTTTTCACCATCTCCTCCAGCAGACGTTCTCGTACAGGACGGAGATACCATTGCCGTTGGACAGAGGGAGCTGACCGTGCTTCACACCCCGGGCCATTCCCCTGGTGGCATTTGCCTGTATACGGGCAACAACCTTTTCACTGGAGACACGCTTTTCGTGGGCGCAGTTGGCAGGACTGATTTGCCTGGGGGCTCTCTGGAAGTCTTGCTCAAATCGATTAAAGAGAGAATACTTCCTCTTCCCGACGACACCATTGTCTGGCCTGGTCATGACTATGGTGGGAGCCCGACCTCTACGATTGCTGAGGAAAAAAAACATAATATCTACATTACCGACTTTCAACTCGTGTAGAAGGGCAGCCCCATGACCCTCCCCGAGCTGGACCCACCAACGGAGTTTTCACCAGACAATTTTTTTGGTAGTTTTTTTCGCACAGCAAAGGCCGTTTTGTTCTCCCCAAGGATTTTTTATGAGAATATGAGAACCGAGGGAGGTTTGAGGAATCCGCTCATATTCCTCGTTTGCTGTGTTCTCATCCACACATTGCTTATCAGCTTACTCGTTAAGAATCAGACGATGGTATTTCGCAATATGGTTTTGGGTATTGGTATGCCATTTTTGACTGCGGGTATCTTTTTTTTGATCATCACACGACTTTTCAAGGCACCAGGGACTTACGAAGCGGCTTTTAGGGTAACCGCTTACGCAGCGGCCCTTCATTTGTTTTCGTGGATTCCCATCCGGTGGGTGCTTGTGTTGGTCGAGTTTTATCGGCTCTATCTGTTTGCTGTTGGCCTTGGTTATGCATTTTCAATCAGGGCCTCTCGGGCCTGGTTGGCTGTTGTGCTAACAGTAATTATTTATGCAGTTTTGGGCTCGATTTTGGGATACATCCTTGTTGGTAGCCAAACGCCGAGTCCCTAGTGCCATAAATGACAAATCGATTTCGAACAGAAACAGCCGGACAGTTTCAGCCGTTCGCAGAGAAGATGCAGCAACACGGCCTTCTTCCGGTAGTCATTGATACCTTTAGGCACTACTACTCCTTACTAGTGCGAGGTGAAACAGGCCTTATCCCAAGAACAGCGATCGATCCTATCCAAGAGGGTGAATTAGCGCGTGCTGAGAAACTGACGGAGTTCAAGCAAGCAGGCCAGGCAGCCATGGAAAGACTGGTCGTTATAAAGCTTAATGGTGGACTGGGGACGAGCATGGGGCTGTCCCGCGCCAAGTCGCTGCTGGAGGTCAAGGACGGACTTACCTTTCTGGATATCATTGCTAGGCAAATTCTCGCCTACAGGCGCGAGTTCGGGCTTAAGCTACCGCTCGTGTTGATGAACAGTTTCAGTACAGAAGACGATACGCGGGAGGCCCTTTCTTCGTTCGAAGGACTTTCCTCGGAAATCCCGCTGAGTTTTGTACAACATAAATTCCCAAAAGTGCTCCAAGATACGCTCGCTCCTGCTGTATGGTCACCGGACCCAGATCTCGAATGGAATCCACCCGGCCATGGTGATATTTACACGGCGCTGGTAACCTCTGGCATGATTCAAGAGCTTCTTAGTGCTGGGATCTGCTATGCGTTTATTTCAAACTCCGACAACCTGGGTGCAGTCGTAGAGGAAAACATCCTTGGTTATTTTGCTGAGAACAATTTTCCCTTCATGATGGAGGTGACAGACCGAACTGAGGCAGACAGCAAAGGGGGACACATCGCACGCCTAAGGAATGGTAGGTTGACGCTGCGGGAAATTGCTCAATGCCCCGAAGACGAGATTAAAGAATTCCAGGACATTGACGTTTATAGATACTTTAATACGAATACGATCTGGATGAACCTGTTCGCGCTGGAAAATTTCCTTGAGGCCCATGAGAATGTGATCCACCTGCCCATGATTAGGAATCCTAAGACAATTGACCCCAAAGATGACTCCACGCCTCTTGTCTATCAGATAGAGACTGCAATGGGATCAGCGATTTCTTTGTTTGACGGTGCGACGGCTATCTGCGTGCCCAGAACGCGATTTGCTCCTGTAAAGAAATGCCAGGATCTTCTTGCGGTTTGGTCTGATTGCTATGTGCTAAAAGACGATCGGTTTGTGATTCAAAACCCCAGAAGAAAGGCTGGGACGTTCGTGCTGAGACTAGACAGCAAGTACTACAAGAAAATCGATCAGCTCAAGGCCCGTTTTCCCCATGGAGCTCCGTCCTTGGTTGACTGTGAGTCCCTTAATATTGAAGGAGATGTGCTATTTGGAAAGGATGTTGTAATCACAGGCAAGGTGGTGATTGCCAATCGCTCTGACAAACAGGTGGCCATTCGTGACGGGAGTGTGATTGAGAAGGACTTGGTCTTCCCATAGCATCAATATCATCTCAAGATGACAGGGCCTTTGCATATGCCCTTTATTGAAGTGTTCCTTTTCTATCGGTTTCAGTAGAATTAGCTTGTAGAAAGAAGTCAGGGTTATGAGCCTGCGATACAAGTTTAGCCGACTCGAATTGGCTGGGTCGTTGGGAGACTTGGGTACGCTTCTCCCTTTAGCCATTGGTATGATTATCATCAATGGTCTCAGTCCCGCCGGGCTGTTTTTGACTGTCGGACTCCTGTACGTCTTTTCAGGGGTCTATTATGGTGTCACAGTTCCCGTCCAACCCATGAAGGTCATCGGGGCCTATGCTATCGCAACAGCCATGAGCCCAGCCCAAATTATGGCCTCAGGGGCCCTGATTGCCCTTTTTCTTCTGGTTCTTGGTGGCACTGGCGCCATTTCGGTCATTGGCAAATATACCCCCAAGGCGGTGGTCCGGGGCGTCCAGCTTTCCACGGGTACCCTGTTGATGGCCCAAGGGGTCAAATTCATGGCAGGGTCATCAAAATTCCAGACCCTTCAACAAGCAGCCGAGCCATACCTGGGGATACAGAATCTTGGACCGATTCCGATCGGTATGGTTATAGGGATAGTCGGTGCCGTATTAACCCTCTTGTTGCTGGACAACAAGAAGCTCCCGGCCGGGCTCCTCGTTGTCCTGGGTGGGCTTGGTGTAGGCTGGATTCTTGGTACCCATGAAGGGTTTGACAAGCTCAGAATAGGTATCTACTTCCCGAAGGTCCTGCCTTTCGGAATACCGACCAGCGTTGATTTCACCTTTGCTCTCCTCGTCCTCGTGCTCCCGCAAATCCCCATGACACTGGGAAATGCCGTGATCGCCTATGCTGACCTGTCAGAGGAGTATTTTGGCGAGGATTCAAAGAGGGTGACTTACCGGGCTTCGTGTATCACTATGGGCTTGGCCAACCTGCTCAGCTTTTTCGTGGGCGGGATGCCTCTGTGCCACGGAGCGGGCGGGTTGGCCGCTCATTATCGGTTCGGTGCAAGAACAGCTGGATCCAATCTCATGATCGGTGCAATATTTGTCATGTTGGCAGTTTTTTTGGGAGTACACGCCCTCGCTGTTGTTTACCTTGTTCCAATGGCTGTGTTAGGGGTACTTTTAATCTTCGCCGGAAGCCAGCTCGCGCTGACCATCATTGACATGAGAGAACGAAAGGATCTTTTTGTCGCCCTCGTGATGCTGGGAATTACTCTTGCCTCAAATCTTGCTGTTGGCTTTGTCGTGGGTTTCGCAGTAGCTTACGCCTTGAAATCCAGAAAACTGACAGTCTAGTGTCGTGTCAGATGGCCTTTTCGGCTCTGCGGGAGTAAGCCATTCCCGATATTTGTGCGTTGGATGGTCAGCCCAAAAGTGAAGCAACTGCTGAGACTGTCAAGTAAGGGGAATATTTTGAGGACAGAAATACGCAGCGTATTTTTATGATCAAGACGTGCGTGTGACGTGGAGGTTAGCGATAGAGGTGTTCTGCAAGGAAGTTAGCAAAGTGTCCGAAAAAACCCCCCTACTGCCTCCACCCCATGCGTGTTCAGCATCCGGATCGCCTGGCTTCCCACTACGGCGATTTCTACTTTGCCCTTAAGAAAGTCGACATCTTCCTTGTGGCTAACACCAAACCCCAATGCTAGGGGGAGCGGAGTTACGCTGCGGCACCGGCCGAGAAATTCGTCCAGTTCTGAAGAAAACGTGGTCTTGGCGCCGGTGATCCCTTTGCGGGCAACGCAGTAAAAAAAGCCTCGACCAAAGCCTGCGAGGTAAGCCAAACGATCTGCGGTGGTGGTGGGAGAGAGAATGAAAATCGGATCAATGCCATGCGCATCGGCGGCGGCGACATATGCGTCGCCTTCCTCAGGAGGGATGTCCGGCACGATGGTGCCCTGGATTCCCGCTTCTTTGGCCTCATCAAAGAATCGCTCTTCGCCCCGCTTAAACAAAATATTATAGTACGACATGAAAAGGAACGGAATGTCGAACGCCTGAGTAACTCGGTGGGCAAACTCGAAACAATCGCCCACCTTCACGCCCGCGGCCAGCGCTGATTGGTTTGCCTGCAAAATCACAGGGCCATCAGCAATAGGTTCTGAAAAAGGGATTTGCAGCTCCATCAAATCTACACCAGCCGAAACGATCGCCCTAACGAGCTGGAAACTCTCTTCCAAACTAGGGTAACCCACAACCACGTGGGCCATCATCAGGATGCCTCTTTCCTCTGTCCGTTTCCGAATATAATCCTCAAGCACTGTATGCCTCTGCTTTCTTCGCAATGAATCGTTTCCAGCTCTCATCTCCCAGCGCATCAGCAATAGTAAAGATGTCTTTATCACCGCGCCCCGACAGGTTGACGAGTATGACATCATCGCTTGACATCTCAGAAGCCTCTCTGAATGTGCACGCCAAGGCATGGGCAGATTCCAAGGCCGGAATAATTCCTTCCTTTTTCATGGTCAGCCGGGTGGCTTCCAAAACCTCGTCGTTTGTAGCCGCTTCAAAGCGTATACGACCCTCTTCATGATAGGCAGCCAGAATAGGCGACACGCCTATGTAATCGAGGCCAGCGGCAACGCTGTGTGTTTCCCGCATTTGCCCATCGTCATCCTGTAAGAAATAGGTCTTGTATCCTTGAGCCACGCCGACGCTGGCATCTTCCGAAGCCAGACGCGATGCGTGTTTTCCGGACTTCAGGCCCTCGCCCGCTGCCTCCACACCAACCAGTTCTACCTCAGGGTCATATAGAAAGCCTTGGAATATGCCCAGGGCGTTTGACCCTCCACCCACACAGGCATACACACGACTAGGCAGTCGACCGGCTTCGCTGAGCATCTGGGCCTTTGCTTCCTTACCTATGATCGACTGAAAATAGGCAACCATTTCCGGGAAGGGGTGAGGGCCGCAGACTGTTCCCAGCACGTAGTGTGTGGTATCCATATTCGTGGCCCAGTCTCGCAAGGCCTCATTAATAGCATCTTTCAACGTCCGGGACCCATCTTTAACCGGAACCACAGTGGCGCCCAATTGTTCCATCCAGAAGACATTGGGCCGCTGGCGTGCCACATCGACCTCTCCCATGTAAATCATGCACTCGAACCCGAATTTTGCAGCCATTGTTGCGGTAGCCACCCCGTGTTGACCGGCCCCGGTTTCCGCGATGACTCGCCTTTTGCCCATCCTTTGAACGACAAGCCCCTGGCCCATGACATTGTTTAGCTTATGGGCACCGGTGTGATTCAGGTCTTCACGCTTTATGTAAAAGTGTGGTGCGTTGAAATGGCGTGTAAGGTTCTCACAATATGTTAACGGTGTAGGCCGGCAGGAATACGTTGCCATAAGACTCTGGTACGTCTTCCAGAAGGCAGGATCGCGTTTGACCGCTTCAAAAGCGGCCTGTAATTCCTGGAGGGTAGCAACGAGAATCTCGGGGATGAACATTCCTCCGAAACGTCCAAAGTATCCTGGCCTTTCCATAACGACTCCTTATCTGCCTGCAGCCTGGCGGACGGCTTGGACGAACCGCGCTATCTTCTGATGATCCTTGATACCCGGTTCTATCTCCAGGCTGCTGCTGGCATCCACGGCATATGGTTTTACGACGCCGATCGCTTCAGCCACGTTCTCAGGGTCGAGTCCGCCAGCCAAGATGATCGGCCCGTACTGTTTAGCCTCGAGCGCGAGGTTCCAGTCAAAGGCACAGCCAGTGCCTCCCCTTTTACCCGGCATATAAGTATCCAGCAGGAAGGCGTTCACAGCGCTGCTGAACGCGGAGCAGTTCTTGATATCTTCCCAGCCTTTCACCCGTATGGCCTTGATAACCCGCTGCCCGAACCGGCGGCAGTAACTCGCAGATTCTTCTCCATGAAACTGAAGAAGGTCCAGGCGGCAAAGGGCCGCTGTGGACGCCACTTTTTCAGGATCTTCGTCCACAAAGACACCAACCGTCTGCACTAGCGGTGGCAAGGCCATGATAATTTTTTGGGCTTTACCAGGAGAAATCCGCCTGGGGCTGGAGGCAAAGACGAAGCCGACGGCATCAGCTCCCAGATCCGCCGCCGCCATCGCATCTTCGGTATTGGTTATGCCGCAGATCTTGATGCGCACAATTATGGGGTCATCAATCTTCATGTCGTTTTTATAGCCGCACTGCCGCAAGCGCACAATGGAACAAGAATGTAGAATGATGAACAAGGAATTCCGAACGTCGAGTTCTTTTCTCTCGTACTTCCTTGTTCGATGTTCAATATTCGTTATTTCAAAGCTGTCTTATTCCCGGAAACCAACATTTTCACGAGTCAAGTCCCATAAGCTCTTTCAGCTTTTGCTCGGGGTCAGTTGCCCGCATAAGACTGGTTCCTACCAGCACCGCATCTACCCCTGCGGTTGCCAGGGACTCTATGTCAGCGGGCTGGTGAATTCCGCTTTCACTGACTACCAGACGATCTGCAGACACCAAAGGCCGTAGTTTCAAGGTCGTTTCTAATGTCACCTCAAAGGTCCGCAGGTTGCGGTTATTGATACCAATGATTCGGGCGTCAGTCATCAGGACCCGGGTCAGCTCATCCGCATCGTGGACTTCCACCAAACAGCCCATGCCAAGTGAGCGAGCCGTTGTCAGCAGTTTAACGAGCGCGTTCTGACCTAGCACAGCAGCTATCAAAAGCAAAGCATCCGCTCCGGAAGCGCGGGCGGCAAGTACCTGGAAGGGATCGATGATGAAGTCCTTACAGAGGACCGGCAGACGGCCTGCATCGCGTGCCTGGCCCAGGTACTCTAACTTGCCCAAAAAAAAGTTTTCTTCGGTAATCACCGAGATAGCAGCGGCTCCCCCTCTTTCATAACTTTCCACAATGGCTGCCACATCTAAGTCTGGGCGAATTACCCCCGCCGAGGGAGATGCCTTCTTAATCTCGGCAATGATCGCAGGCTTTTGGCCGTCCCGGAGTGCACCAAAAAAATCGCGTGGTGCAGGGGCTAACGCGGCAGCTCTCTCCATATCAGAAAGAGAATGTGTCCGCTTCAGCTCAGCCACTGTGCGACGTTTTTGAGCGACAATGTCGTAAAGAATCATGAAAATTCCCGGAATCTTGCCACTCAATGCGCTGATGTGTATTCGTTTGTAATGGCCTTCATCCCCTCTAACTTTTCCATGGCGCGCCCGGTATCGATCGCCTCACCGGCTTGGGTGATACCTTCCCGGAAATCAGATGCTCGTCCTGCGGCAACGAGGGCTGCAGCGGCGTTGAGCAATACCATGTCTCTCCGCGCACCGTGTTCACCCTGAAGCACGCTGAGGACGATACCCGCATTTTTCTGAGCGTCACCACCGCGGATGTCAGCCAAGTCTGCACGGGGTAGGCCGAAGTCTTCCGGTTGAATGCTGTATGTCGTGACTTGTCCGTTCTTCAGCTCGCTTAACTGGGTTTTACCAATGATGCTAATTTCATCCAGGCTACCTTCCCCGTAGACGACGAACGCACTGCGCGAACCAAGGTTATGGAGGACCTCCGCCAAAACCGGTGTCAGCCCCTCGTCATAGACACCAAGCACCTGGACGTTTGCCCCCGCTGGATTCGTCAGAGGACCAAGGATGTTGAAAATGGAGCGGATACCGATTTCCCGGCGGGGTCCAATGGCATACTTCATAGCGCCGTGAAGGGCGGGGGCATAGAGAAAGCCGATACCCACTTCGTTGAGACATTTTTCAACCACAGCAGGAGAGACATCCAAATTGACCCCGAGGCTTTCAATGACATCGGCGCTGCCGCATAGGCTGGAGACTGAGCGGTTGCCGTGTTTGGCGACCCGCAAGCCGCAGCCCGCCACCACAAAGGCCGTGGTCGTGGAGACATTGAACGTGTTGGTGCCATCACCCCCCGTACCACAGGTGTCAACAATTGTTTCCAAGTCAAGGTTGATTTCGTCTCGATCTACGTTCACAACCGTGTTGTCGGCTTGGATTCGGGTCGCCTTGCGCCGCATGACCCGCGCAGCCCCCGTGATTTCTTCAACCGTTTCGCCTTTAAGGCGCAGGGCGGTTATGAAGGCGCCAATCTGGGCGGGAGTGGCCTGGCCGCTCATGATCACGTCCATGGCAGCCTCCATCTCTTGTTCCGTTAAGTTCGACCGGTTGACTACTTTCTGGATGGCTTGCTTAAGCATGGTTTCCTCCTTTTACAATCCTACGTAATTTCCTCAAAAAACCTTTCCCTATAGATTAAGAAAATTTTCCAGAATACGCATTCCCTCCTCCGTCAGAATGGACTCTGGGTGAAACTGGATGCCATGCACGGGGTGGTCCTGATGTCTGACTCCCATGATCTCACCGTCCTCCGCTTTGGCCGTGATTTCCAAACTGGACGGCAGGCTGGACTCTTCAACGGCCAATGAGTGGTATCGGGTAGCCGTAAAGGGATCGGGTATAGCATGAAAAACGCCCTGGCCGTCGTGGTGAATCTGTGAAACCTTTCCATGCATGAGCCGGGCGGCCCGCACCACCTGGCCACCAAAAGCAACAGCAACAGCCTGGTGGCCTAAGCAGACACCCAGGATAGGCACCTTCTGATAGAAGCGCTGAATCAGAGGCACAATGATTCCTGACGTCTGTGGGATGCCAGGGCCCGGTGAGATAACCAAGCGCTCCGGCGTCATAGCCTCGATTTCTTCTATAGTGACCCGGTCGTTTCTTTTAACCTGTACATCAGCACCCAATATGCCAAGGTATTGTACGAGATTATACGTGAACGAGTCGTAGTTATCGATCATAAGAATCACGTGTCAATTCCTCCAATTTACCGCCGTTCATTGCTGGCCATTTCCAGAGCTTTGACCAGTGCCTTTCCTTTGTTTACTGTTTCTTCATATTCCCGGGCAGGGTCTGAATCAGCGACAATCCCTGCACCCACCTGAAGGTAGACACGGCCATCACGAACGAGCAGCGTGCGGATGGCAATACAAAAATCCATATTGCCGGAGAAGCCGAAGTAGCCTACCGCACCTGCATAAAGCCCTCGTCGCGTGGGCTCTAGCTCGTCGATGATTTCCATGGCTCGCACTTTCGGAGCCCCAGAGACAGTACCAGCCGGGAAACAGGCGCGCAGGACATCAAACATGTCGAAACCGGGTGCGAGATTCCCTTCTACATGGGAGACCAAATGCATCACGTGGGAGTAACGTTCTACGACCATTAGGTCCTTAACCTCAACTGTGCCGACCGCGGCTACTCGGCCCACATCGTTTCGGCCCAGGTCCACCAGCATGACGTGCTCCGCTTGCTCCTTGGCATCAGCACGCAACTCTTTCTCCAACCTGAGGTCACCCTCGGCATCTTCACCCCTTGGCCTGGTCCCGGCTATGGGCCTTAGCGCCACACGGCCGTTTTCGAGTCGGACCAGAACTTCAGGGGAGGCCCCAATGACAATTTCGTCGTTGATTTGCAGATAGTACATATAGGGAGAAGGATTCACCCGCCTAAGGGCCCGGTAAATTTCAAACGGATTAACAGGAAGGTCCGTATGAAAACGCTGACTCAATACCACCTGGATAGCCTCACCCTGTTCAATATAGTCTTTAGCTCGGTCGACAATTCGCTCAAATTCCTCTCGGTCCATATTGGGTATCAAGTTCAGTTCGGGGCGAGTGCCCGTTGGTGTCGGGTGAGAGGGAATCGAGGCATGGAGCAGTTCTTCCGTCTCCTCAATCTGCTGAACGGCGTGATCATAGGCATCCGACGAGTTGATATCATCTGGTACGTGGCAAGTCACAACCACCTTAATTGTCTGGGTCAGGTTGTCATAGATGATCACTTGCTCGGGGAGCATGAAAACGGCATCGGGCATTCCTACATCGTCCGGTTTGGAATCAGGGAGGCGTTCGAAAAATCGTACCATGTCGTAGCTCATGTAACCCACAAGCCCACCGTAGAATCGGGGCAACCCGGTCATTGGCAGGGCACGATAGCCTTTCATCAGATTCCTAAGATAGGTAAAGGCATTGGTCCTCAACTGCTCTGGCTGACCGTTGTCACGGATTACTTCAACCTGCTCGCCCCATACTTTTATCAAGAGCTTAGGACGATGCCCGATAAAGCTGTACCGTCCCCAGCGTTCCCCGCCTTCCACACTTTCTAAAAGAAAAGACTCAGGCCCCTTTGCTAATTTCTTGAAGAGGCTGACAGGTGTCTCGGTATCTGCAGTAATCTCCCGAAAGACAGGAATGAGATTGCACTGACGTGCTAGCCGAAGGAATTCTTCTTTACTTGGATAGATCACTACAAACCTCCCTTTACACTTACACCTTGCAATGTCATAATTACCAGTCCTTAATCCCCGGGCAACATTGCTTTTTTGGCTCCTATTCTCCAGCCAGTGTCCCGTTGTCAGTTGTCAAAGGCCAGACACCAGACGCGACCCAATACATTCACCTCAATGCAACGGACAACCGACAACTAACCTAACAAAAAAGATCTCGCAAAAAAAAGCCATAAAATGGAGCGCACAGCAAAAAGCTCCAGATGCAAGGCGCGCAAGTTTTCATGAACGAGGCGTACTTGTCGTACGTCGCAATGACGAAAGACGAAGCGCAATCCCGACAAGTCGGGACAGATGAACTTTTTTCGACGCCGTTAATAAAAAAACCGCGGGCACTTTACATGCCCACGGCGTTGAAAGAAAAAAGCCGTGGGCAAGGAGCTTACCCACGGCTTCGATTTCTACCGGAAAACCGGTTACCTCTCAGGCGGTGGATAAACCCCTTCCGAACGCCACCACCAATACCAGTTGCTATTCCTCAATTGATTAACTGTTAGGTAACCGAACATCTTTATTCTCCTGAACCATACAAGATTAATTTAGTACGAAGAGACTCATTCTGTCAAGAAAAAACTTTGCGGGCCCAAGTCATGGACCTCCATCCATCCGTTTGGTTTGCAAGGCGGCAAATCTCTTCGGGCTATTGCCCAAACTGCTCTCCTGGAGATGTTGCTCGTGTTGCGAAGTTTTGTTGCCCCTTGGCGGTTCCCTGCATGTTATCCGGACAGCTATTTGAGCAACAACCCGTCTTTCATTAATGCTTTGTCAGCTTCTGCTTTCGACGGTAGAATCGCTTCTCGCGCTTACCCTCAATTTTGTTTGTAAACCGCTTGATGATTTCAAAGTAAAGCTTACCGGTTTGGACCAAGATGGTGTTGTGGTCAGCACCGGGTACCATTCGAAATTCTTTGCTGCGCGCCATACATTGAACCTGCAAGATTTCAGCCGTTGTCACAGGGATGAACTGGTCATACTGTGCATGAATGATGAGTGTTGGTTTGGTAAACTGTGCGATCTTTTGAATGTTCTTGAAGCCATCCATCTCGGTAATTCCCAGGGTCTGCGTGTCAACCCCTAGGCAATTCAAAAGCGGGACCGTGAGGGCAAAACCGCTGTCAATGATAAGGCCTGATATGTCATCTTCATAGGAGGCTGCCAATTCCAGGGCACACGCACTACCTAGAGATCGACCCATCACGACGAGAGGCCCGGGGCGGTTTTCCCTTTTGAGCCAGGTTCGGATCTCTTTGAAGATGACGTGGGTGTCCCGCATCATGGAGCTTACATTGGGAGTTCCGCCACTTCTTCCATAACCCCGGTAGTCCACGGCAAGAAAGCTCAAACCATGCTCGTTATACAACGGCCCAATACTGTCGTAATCACTGACAATCTCTCCGTTGCCGTGAAAGAATAGAATATTGGGTGCTGCTGTGCCGGTAACATGGAATCGGGCACCCACACCAACGCCTTCCTCCACAACAATTTCGTAATCTATGGCACCAGGTGGCGGTGTTGAATCGAACTCTCTGCGGGGATGAAACAAAAACTGGACAACTCCAGGCTGATCCAGCTTTGCATAACCAAATAGATGGGCTTCCATAATAACCTCCGGCTGTATAGACCTCAGGGATCTTGACGCAAGCGACGAAATTGAGCTGAGGGCGCGAGGACGCGACCGAACGGATTGTTGGATACCACAGTTTGGAGTCCCAAGGCAAGGAGCAGAGCGCCCAGTGCAAGGTTGAAAGCGCAGCGCATCAGGTGAAAAGCCTTGAAAGGCTACCTAAAATCCTATATAGGATCAATAGTCATTCTCCTTAAAAAGCATCGGCATGTGCCCAAAGGGGCTTGGCAGCTCGTATATGTTTGGTCCTGTCTATGCGTTTTAAAAGTGGAAGAAAGTGCCAGAAGATCCTTGCCTGCAAGAACAGATTGCAAAACTCAATCAGATCGGGACTGCCCTCTCTAGCGAAATCAACCTGGAAAAGCTTCTCGAGTTAATTGTATTTGAAGCCAGAGGATTTACCGGTGCAGACGCCGGAAGTCTGTACACTTTGGATGACGATACACTGTACTTCCGTGTCAGCCAAAACGACACACTGAACCAGAGGCCCGGCCCTTCCCCGGGGTTTAAGCCTTATCCTCTTCCTGTTTCAAGAGAGAGTATTGCGGGTTATGTGGGTATCACAGCGGAACCACTTAACATAGAAAACGTCTACGATTTGCCCGCATCCGTACCGTATAGGTTCAATACCGACTTTGATCTGCGCAACGACTATGTGACAAAATCCATGCTGGTTATACCAATGAAGGACAGGGAGGGCGAAGTCCTCGGCGTACTCCAGGTAATCAATGCCAAGGACAAGAAGGGTGTTGTAGTGGGATTTCCTAAGTCTGTCGAGGATCTTGTCATGTCCCTGGCTTCACAGGCAGCAGTGGCGATCCGGAATGCCAAATTAATTGCAGACATCAAGGCCTTGTTTGAGGCCTTGATTCGTTATTCTGCCTCGGCTATTGATGCTCGAAGTCCTCACACGGCAGGTCACTCTAGACGGGTAGCAGCCTATTCTTCGGCGATTGCCCTATCGATCCATGAGCAGACCACTGGGCCATTTGCTCGTGTATCTTTTGCGCCGGAGCAGTTGGAAGAGCTCTCCTATGCAGCTTGGCTCCATGATATAGGAAAGATTGGTGTTCCTGAGAACATTTTGGATAAGAACAACCGACTGACAGACGAGGCAATGGAAAGCATCGTCAACCGGTTTGAGTTGATCAAGGCCATTCGCCGAAATCGTATGTATCGAGAGGGCGCTTCTGTGGAGGGTTCAAACCCAAAGGCATCCGCATCCGAGGGCAAAGATGATTCACTAAATGACCCGAGAAGTGAAGAAATCAGGAAGCTGGAAGGGCAACTAGAGGAAGAGTTGAGCTTGATCCAAAAGACGAACCGATCTAGCATTCTATCTGACGAAGATCTATCAGCTTTGCAGAACATTGCATCCAAGACCTATGAAAACCTGGCCGGGGATACAATTCCTTACTTATCTGAGAAAGAACTAGAATACCTTTCGGTCAGAAAAGGGAACCTGACGGCACAGGAGTACAAGAGGGTCCAAACCCATGTAGAGCTGACTTACAATATTGTAAAAAATATCCCATTTAGCAAGTCTTTGAAGGATGTTCCTTTATTTTCAGCATCGCACCATGAACTTCTTGACGGAAGTGGTTATCCCAAGGGACTGAAAGGTGCTGAGATTCCCCTTCAGTCTAGGATTTTAGCCGTTGTTGATATCTTCGATGCGCTGACCGCTGCTGACCGCCCATATCGCCGCGCCATGCCCCCCGAGAAGGCTGGCGCAATCCTTCTGGAAGAGGCAAATGCAGGCCGGCTCGACACAGATATTGTGAACCTATTTCTGGACAAGAAACTGTACGAGATATGATTTGCTTTCAGAAAATCGCTGAGAGACGTATACTTGAAGCAATCCGGGAAGGAGCCTTTGATGATCTTCCCGGAGCAGGCCAACCGCTTGAGCTCGAAGACGACTCCCACGTACCAGAAGACTTGCGGATAGCCTATAAGATTTTGAAAAATGCGGGCTATGTGCCCAAAGAGGTGGCGCTCAGGAAGGAGATTGCTCAAGCCGAAGACCTCTTGGCCGGCATGCAAGACACGAAGGCCAGGTACCGTCAGCTCAAAAGGCTGAATTTTCTGATTATGAAGCTCAATATGACGCGCAAAACCCATACCGGACTGGAGAAAACGCAGCATTATGAGAAAAAGCTTGTGGAGCGGTTCGGTTCCTAGAACCCATATCAAGAATGTGAATGAGGGTTCAGAGCAAGGCGCGGGGCGGCGAGCCGTCCCGCCGCCGCGGGACGCGCATTGTGAGCCGACCGAGGCCCTAGACGCATTTTTGAGATGGGTTCCAGTCTCTCGTGTTTGACAGGAAGACCATTCTGCTGGACCTTTACGCCAGGCTATACGAGGCGTTTGGCCCGAGACATTGGTGGCCAGGTGATTCCAGGTTCGAGATAGCGGTCGGTGCCATCCTGACGCAGAATACTGCTTGGCGGAATGTCACGAAGGCCATAACAAACTTGAAGGCAAATAACCTCCTGTCACCCCACGCCCTCCATCGTGTGCCGGTTCAAGAGTTATCCGCGGTGATCAGGCCCGCAGGGTATTACAATATAAAGGCTCGGCGGCTGAAGCACTTTATGCAGTTCCTTTTTGAGGAGAGTGACGGTGACCTTAACGAACTCTTGGGTGAAGACCTTGCGTCTTTGAGAGAGAGGTTGTTGTCGGTTAACGGAATCGGGCCGGAGACTGCTGATAGCATCTTGCTCTACGCTGGGAACAAGCCGACCTTTGTCGTAGACGCCTATACGAGACGAATCCTTGTCAGGCACAACCTCATTCCTGAAGAGGGTCCTTACGATGAGCTTCAAAGCTTTTTTATGGACTGCCTGGAGCCTGATCCCAACATGTTTAATGAATTCCATGCGCTCCTGGTCCACCTCGGGCATACATATTGCGTGAGGAAGGAGCCGAAGTGCGCGGAGTGTCCTGCTAAGGGGTGGAATGAAGAATAAGGCCTTTGACCGGGAGAAGCCTTCCAAGTTTTCCCACCTTTGGAGGGAAGGTTTGATCAGTATAGACGAACATCTTGACACCCAGAAGGACATAATAGGTCGATGACAAAAATCAAGGTGGCCTTGCTTTCAGGTGGTGTTTCTTCTGAGCGCGAGGTTTCTATAAAGAGTGGCAACCAAGTATACGAAGCCCTTGATAAGGGCAAGTATGATGTTATGCGTTACGACCCGGCTACCGACCTTGGAAGACTCGTCACTAACGCATCTGACATTGACGTGGCATTCATTGTGTTGCACGGACCCTACGGTGAAGATGGCACCGTCCAAGGCCTTCTCGATCTCCTTCATATCCCCTATCAGGGGTCGGGCGTGTTGGGGAGCGCCTTGGCTATGGACAAGTGGAGTTCAAAACGTCTTTACAAAGAGGCAGGACTTCCCGTGCCACAGTTTAAAGTTCTCATGAAGGGACAAACCTATGACTCGGAAGCCTTGGCCGACGAGCCGGGTTTCCCGCTTGTTGTCAAACCGCGGTATGGCGGGTCAAGTATCGGTACCAGCATTGTGCAAGCACCGGATCATTTACCAGAGGCCCTTGAAAAAGCCTTTGAACAGGGCTCCCACGTTATCTTGGAAGCTTACCTGGAGGGGACTGAGATCACGGGAGGGGTTCTTGGGAATGACGATCTCCAACTGCTTCCGATTGTGGAAATCATTCCGGAATCCGACTATACATTCTTTGATTACGAGGCAAAATACAAGGAGGGCGCCACCCAGGAGATCTGTCCAGCCCGCATCGATGAGAAGCTGTCACGTCGTGCCCAGTCATATGCTGCCGCCGCACACCGCGCGCTGTGCTGTCGTGGGTATAGTCGCACCGATATGATCATCGTTGATGAAACCATTCATGTACTGGAAACGAATACCATCCCGGGGATGACGCCCGTGAGCCTTTTCCCGCTGGCAGCACAGACAGCCGGGGTATCATTTAGCCAGCTTCTGGAGCGTCTGATCGAGCTTGCACTAGAAAAGAGATAGTTAGGAATTAACGTCGTGATTATCCGAACGAACCGCGAGTTAAAAGAACGATATGACCAGTTAAAAGCGGGCGACTGTTTCATAGGTATGCTCAGCTATAAGAACTTGAAACACCGTGTCTTTGTAGATCTTTTGGAGAGAGGGGTTCGGTTCTTCCCTTCGGCCCTATCTCAAACCATAGGCCGGTCCAAGGTGGCGCAGGCCCTCGCCTTTCGGCCCTGGATGCTCCCTCACACCCTGATTATCACGAGACGCGTAGATATTATGCATGCCATCAATACGTACAATCAGCACGGTATCGGCGCTGTGGTCACAAAAGAGGACTATATGCAGTGCGGGTTTGGCATCCATCGCTGGGACAATGTTGAGGCCGTTTACAACCAAGCCTCCTTCCACACAATCTCGTACCCTTTTGTGTTGCAGCCCTTTATTGATAACTATACGGATGTGCGGGTCATTATAGCGGGTGACTACCATGAGGCGTATACCCGGCAAAACCAGAATAACTTCAGAATGAATCTCGTGCAAGGAGGTAAAAGCAGGCCGTACACCCTGAAAAAGGACGGGCTTGTGCTGTGCCACAAAGTGATGGAGCGGGGCAAGTTTCCTTATGCACATATCGATCTGCTGATCAACGAGGAGGGTGCCGGTTATGTGTCGGAAGCAGCTCTAAACGGAGGCATGAAAGGGGCACGCATCAAACGCGAAGATCTCGATATTCTAAAAAAGGATGTCCTTGAGAAAATGGCCACTTCATGATGACTCCGGATAAAGCGCACCTGTCCCGACTTGTCGGGATTGTGCTTCGTCCCCGCCCTGTTGAACTGCAACAGCGAGCGAATTCCCTGTCCCGATTTATCAGGACTGCGCAGGGATTTTCAATTCTCGCTAGGCGAGCTGGCGGGGCAGGCTCAACAGGGTCAATCATTCCGGCACATGTATACCTCATTCCTCACAAGATCCGCGCACCTAGCGGCTGGGCTTTCTACAAAGCCATCAGGTCAGGATAGCATTGAAAAAAGAGTTTCTCCCAACGGGGGTCCAGTGGTCGTTTGAGTTGTTGGGCATGATTTACGTGGCCGTGGCGGTTCTTTTTGTCGTGAATCCGGACTGGCTTATCCTTTTCGTCAACAAGCTTTTTGCGCGCTACGACTGGCCAGTGGTGTTTTTCCCCACAGAGAGGTTTTGGTTTTCCCTGGCGGTCACCGTGCCAGGCACTCGGGCCTTCCTATCCTTTTCCGCAGCGCGAAAGCCGACTGCAGCCCGCCTTTATGTGAAGGTTCTGCACGTATCTCTCTTGCTTGCGGCGGCCCTTTTTGCATGGCAATTTGTCTTTCACCAACATGCTCCCCTTTATGTCCTTGGGTTCCTCATCGAATTTGTGCAGGTCGTCTTTTATCTCTTTTTGTCCCGATGGTGCCCCTAACTCTGCCGTGCGGTCCCGTCGCCCACTAGGTATTTAAGCCGATCATGTCCCCCGAACCAGGACCAGCTTACCTTGGCGCCTTGGCCGCCTTGTAAAAAGCGCTACTATTTTTTCGAAAATTGTGGCGATTGTTCTTCTTGTAGTCCCTTTTTGTGCCCTTGATAGTCATAACGGTTTTGCAAGAGGGTTGGATGACATATCTACGCCTGCTCAAGTGGACCAAAACGCTTAAGTTTTATGGCTTTACTGTGATTTTTCCTTGACAAAATGAGGACTTCAGGGTAAAGGGGACGATACATTTTTGCGGCCAGATGTCGCAGCTATATCACCGTCTATTCTCATCTTACTAATAAATCTTTTTTTTGGCACGGACCCATACTCCAGTAAGCGTCTTAAGATCACGGCATCCATTTTTAAAAATGGAGGCACTAGGCGTGAATTAAGGCGTTTACGTTTCGTTGTTGCGTACCGGTGTACCGGCTGTAGACGCATAACAACCATATTAAACTCTCAAAACTTAACGATTTGGAGTTTCCATGAGCACATCAGACGAAAAAGAGCAGGCAGTAGCTGAAGAGGAACAGGCAGGCGATGAGGAAGCCGCGGAAGAGGTTTTGGCGGAGCCAGTTAAGCCGGGGACCTGGCGGTTTATTATTCCTATTGCCGCCTTTGCTGTGGGCTTTGTGTCCCACCTTTTTGTCGGCTGGGTGATCTTCCCGCAACTTCTTTATGGTAAGAAACAGCAGCCTATCGACTTCAACCATAAGCTTCATGTGGAAGAAATGGGTGAGTGCGAGGGTTGTCACTATTTCCGTGAGGACGGTACCTTCGCGGGCATTCCTAAGTTAGCCAGTTGTGTCGAGTGTCATGAAGAACAGGTGGGAGAGCACCCTGAAGAGGCAAAACTCATCAAGGAGTATGTTGAACCGGGCAAGGAGATTCCATGGCTTGTTTATTCCCGCCAACCTCAGTGTGTCTTTTTCTCCCATGCAGCCCATGTCGTGATGGGCGAGATGGAATGTGTCACCTGTCACGGGCCGGTGGGTGAGTCAGAACATATGAAGCCTTACTACTACAACCGACTCACCTTGTACAGCCGAGATATCTGGGGCTCAAACCCTGCAGGGTACAAGAAGCACACCTGGGATCGGATGAAGATGGATGACTGTGCTGAATGCCACGAGGAAATGACGGGTCATCAAGGCGACTGCTTTCAATGCCACAAGTAACGTGTCGAACTTAGCCCTTATTGGCTATATGCAAGGGGAAGGCCTATGAAATTGGACAGAAGAACTTTTTTGGAGATCTTGATAGGGTTCTCGGCTGGGGCCGGTGGCGGTTTCATGCTCACACCTGTAAACTGGAAGCTGATGGACGATATGGCCATCTGGTCACAAGAGCTGTGGCCAAGGTACCAGCTGGGAGGTCTGAAGGGCCGTTTACCACAACGGGGAGAAGTCACGCACGCGGATACGGTCTGCAAGCTTTGTCCCGGGGGCTGCGGCATCACAGTGAGAAAGGTTGAAGACCGTGCCACCAAGATAGAGGGAAGACACGGATATCCGGTCAACAACGGGGGTATGTGTATGCTGGGGGCGGCTGGCCTCCAGCTCTTGTACGGCCCTTGGCGGGTTCCGGGCCCGTTGAAACGATCGGGAGCAAGAGGCACGGGGAGCTTTGGAAGAATCTCGTGGGAAGAGGCAATGGACACGGTTGTCCAGAAGCTTACGGATCTGCGCGTTAAAGGCGAGGCCCATACCGTGGCAGCTATTCTGGACTCGGATCGCGGAACCGTGCCCCAGTTGTTTAGTCGCTTCCTTAAAGCATACGGTTCGCCAAACTTTATTCGCACAGCTTCTGTTGATGATACGTATGAACTGGTCCTCAACTTGATGCAGGGAACCTCGGGTTCAGTGGGCTATGACTTGGAACGGGCAAACTTCATTCTAAGTTTTGGAAGCGGCCTCATCGAGGGGTGGGGCTCTCCTGTTCGGGTTATTCAAGCCCACAGCAAATGGCGATCAGGCAAGGTGAGGGATCGGGCCAAGGTGATTCAGCTTGAGCCACGCCTGTCCAACACAGCAGCCAAAGCCGATAATTGGTACCCAATTCAGCCCGGAACTGAAGGGGCGTTAGCCTTAGGGCTGGCCCATGTCATCATCAAAGAATCGCTGTACGAGGCTGAGTTTATACAAAATTATACTTTTGGATTTGAAGATTGGAGTGACGTCAGTGGCCAGACCTATATGGGCTTCAAGCGTTTGGTCTTGACCGAATATTCACCCGAAGCCGTCTCCAGGATCACGGGTGTTTCAGCCAGCAAAATCGCCGAGCTTGCCAGAGCCTTTGCAACGGCAGACCGTCCTTTGGCAGTCTGGGGCCGCGGCAAAGGAACCGCGTCTGGAAGCCTTAACGAGTGCATGGCCGTCCATGCTCTGAATGCATTGGTGGGCAATATAAACCAGCCTGGGGGGGTGTCCATGCGTCCCGAAATGGCCACTCAACCATGGCCGGAAGTCGTTCAGGATGGCACAGCGTTGGCTGGTAGCAACATGCCTCGTGTAGATGGCGCGGGTACGAGTCGCTATCCCTTTACCAAGTATTTGCCCGACAGATGGCCTCAGGTCATGAACGGAGGAAAGGCCGGTGCGATCAAGGCACTCCTTGTGCAGGGTGCTGATCCATACTTTACCACGCTGGACTCTGCGTCAGTGGCCAGGGCATTCGATCACATCCCCTTTGTGGTGAGCTTTTCTAGTTATTTGGACGAGACCGCTTATCACGCGGACCTGATTCTGCCCAACCATCATTACCTGGAGCGATGGGAAGACATGCCGACGCCTGTGGGTCTGCACAAACCCATCCTGGGCTTGCTAAAACCCGTGGTGTCACCCCAGTTTGACACACGCCATGTGGGAGACGTCCTTATGACGATCGCCAAGTCCTTGGGCGGAAGCGTGGCGGACGCCTTCCGGTGGGAAGATTACGAAAGCGTGTTAAAGGAGACCATGGGGGACAAATGGGACACCCTGAAGGAAGTGGGCTACGCGGAGGAGCCAGACTACACCCCTCCGGCGGGCTTTGCAACGCCGTCAGGCAAGTTGGAGTTTTATGTCTCAGCCTTTGACCAAGCGGGTATGAAAATAGCTAGAGACGTGGAATATCTTCCGCACTATGAGCCGGTGAAGCCTGAGGGCGATGCTGCTGCGTATCCGCTCATTTTGATCCCAACGGAATTGATGCGGCTGGCAGATAGTGCTGTTGGCAACCCGCCATTTTGTACAAAGACCTTGGAAGAAAATGAGTTACAGGGGAACGATCTCTTTGTTGAGATCAATCCGAAGACAGCCGCAGAATACGGTCTTTCCGAGGGGCGGCGTGCCATGCTCGCCACGCCCAAGGGGAAGGCCAAGGTGCTCGTGAATTTTTCTGAGGGGATCATGCCAGGCATAATAGGGATCCCCAAGGGTCTTGGCCATGCGGCTTACGACGACTACTTGGCAGGCAAGGGTGTGAGTGCGAATAGCCTCATGGGTGTTGTGGAAGACCCGATCTCTGGCCTATGTGCCACTTGGGGCATTCGGGCTAAATTGACCAGAGTTTAATGACGAAGAAGGGGTAACCATGAAAGAGGCTCATCACGGCGAAGGAGACAAAAAGACGTATAAATACGGCATGGTCATCGACCTGGACAGATGCACAGGTTGCGGCGCCTGCATGGTGGCCTGCATGGCGGAGAACAACTTACCCTTTAGGAAAGACAACAGTAGCCGGGTACGGAGTAACCTCTGGATGCGCGTTTACAAAATCTCCAATGGTCGCTCCTTTCCAAATGCAGACGTCTCTTATATTCCTAGACCGTGTCAGCACTGCGAGGGCCGTGACCACCATCATGCCACGCCGTGTGTATCTGTATGCCCGGCAACAGCGACAGATTACAGCCATGAAACGGGTATTGTGAGTCAAATATACACGCGCTGTTTTGGATGCCGTTACTGTATGGCTGCTTGTCCCTACCATGTGCGTATTTTTAACTGGTGGGATCCGGTATGGCCAAAGGGTATGAAAAAATACCTCAATCCCGATGTATCGGTTCGTATGCGGGGTGTGGTGGAGAAATGCAGTTTCTGCTTTCATCGGCTCCAGCGGGCAAGAGACAAGGCTTATGCAGAAGGGCGCCGCGAGCTTCATGAAGAGGAATATCAAACGGCGTGCACCCAAGCCTGCCCGGCTGACGCCATTACATTTGGGGATTTGAACGACCCCCACCACAAAGTTTACGAACTAAAGAAGAATCGCAATGCTTTCCGGCTGCTGGAAAAGCTGGGCACCAATACCAAGGTTTACTATGTTTCAACCAGGGCTTGGGTCCGGAAGGCAGCAGACGCGTATACAGGTAACCAAGGAGACATTGTCATTCCCGGATAGCCCTTAATGTCAGAAGGAGTCTCTGTTATGGATTCAGCATCACTTCCGTTCGATCATGCACTATTCCCTGAAGGCACCAAACGATGCAAGCTCAAATGGTTCCTCTTGTGGATCGCCGCCTTGCACGGCCCTCTCACAGTGGGTGCAATCGCCGCAGTCTTGTGCTGGGCCCTCGCCCTCAATGTGACCAATCTGAACAACAACTACCCGTTTGGGCTGTGGATTGCCGCTGATTTGGGGATCATCGCCTTGGGGGCCGGCGCTTTTTTCACAGGGTTTCTTAGGTATATCGTGAAAATAGACGAGCTTAAGAACATCGTCAATTATGCAGTAGTCATTGGGGTCATATGCTATGCGTCGGCTCAGGGCATGCTTGGCGTTGATATCGGTCAGCCCCTTAGAGGCTGGTTCATTTTCTGGCATGCGAACGTGCACTCCATGCTCACAGAGGTGGCCTTCTGTATCACATGCTACTTTATGGTTCTCTGCATTGAGTACCTCCCCTTGATTTTAGAGAATCGCCAGATCAACAAGCTCGGCTTCTTCCATGGTATGGCCCATCACCTTCATGAAGCCATGCCGGCGATTGCAGCAATCGGCGTGTTTCTTTCCTTCTTTCATCAAGGGTCCCTGGGTGGAGTCCCGGGCGTGCTTTACGGTCGGCCATTTGCCTTTCGCGAGGGGTTCCTGGTATGGCCCTGGACGTTTTTCCTCTTCATCCTGTCGGCGATTGCCTGTGGCCCATGCTTCACGATCCTGATCACCTGGATCACAGAGAAATGTGCGCAAAAGCAGCTCGTGAAGAGAAATGTACTCGATATTCTGGCCAAGATCTCGGGCCGGTTGCTGGCTGTTTATCTTGTCTTGAAGGGCATCGATACCGTGTACTGGATCGCTACAGCCAAGAAGGTAGGCGCCCCTTTAGGGAGCTTTTATGCCAATCAGCCTTACGGTTACTGGGTATTGGTGTTGGAGCTTGGCATCCTGGGGGTGGTACCGATGCTCATTCTCCTGAGTACGAAGTGGCGACAGAACGAGAATCTCCTGATCCTGGCCTGTTTTCTAAACTGTGCGGGGATCTTTATGAATCGGTGGATCATGACCGTACAGTCGCGTGCGGTGCCGGTGCTGTCGTTCGACAAGTTCGTTCCCTATGCCCCCAACTGGGTGGAATACGCGAGCACGTTCCTGTTTGTCTGGGCCGGTGCCGTCGTGATATCCATTTCGTACCGGTATTTGCCGATCTTTCCTCAGGAGAAGGAACTAAACCCACTATAGGAAGGACGCTGCCATGTTTCCATTTGCTTTTGAATGGGCAAACGACCCTGTACACTTCGTCTTCATGGGATCCCTTTATACGGTTTTGATACTATTGGTCATCATTCTTCACTACTGCGGCATCCGTGCCTTTCTTGACTTGATCTGCAAGAAAAAAGGGCACGATGAGCATCATTGAACGAGACTTTGAAGGACTGAAAAGCGAGGAACTGGATATGGATCTTGCGAGACTTATTGGAATTATCATTGTTTTTGGTGCACCGGCAATTATTGGTGGAGGGCTTGTCTTTCACTGGTTTCATAGCTGGCCGGTTGTATGGATCTATGAAATATTGCTCATTCTCCTGGCACTCAGAACCGCCCATAATGCTGCCGGGAAATCTCCGCCGAGTGGGCACTAAAAGCATGTTCGTTGATCTGCGGCTTCCTTAAGGGTCTCTCTGCGAGAGGGGCGGCCAACGACAAGACGCCCAGAAACTAAGAAAGAATATCGAAACAAAAAAGGGCGCGGTCCAAAAGGACCGCGCCCG
>JBFEUB010000018.1:0-27460 GCA_041547605.1 Desulfobacteria bacterium | reverse complement strand
GGCTTGAACAGAACCACTGCGTGCGCGATTTAGCCAGGAGAATTCAAAAATCCTAAAATTGCACACCCACAAGTGAGCCAAATAGTATTTTCAATTGTCATCTATTCTTATCGGAACGTTATTCTGACAACCGCTATAGAGGAAAAGGGTAAGATGATAAAATTTTTGTGTGACTCGTGCGGGAGGGATATAGCAGCAAAGGTCCAGGATTCCGTCGAACAATTCTGTGGGAGGGATCATTTTGAGCCAAATAGGATACCAGGGGTGACAGAAGCCGAGAGCAGACATCTCCCAGATGCCCCGTTCGGAGCCGGACCCGAAAGAAAGCCGGTTTATCTGGAGGTACAACTTCTCAACGAATTGTCAAAACTCATACACGCATCCGCATGGGGAATGTCTGCCGCTATGATGCAGTGCGGCAATTGTGCCAAAGAGCGTGCAGAGAAGAGAAGAGGGAAAGTAACAACTATTTTTACGAGAATTGCTGAAGTATGATGGGGCCACTAAAATGCCGAGTATAGCCCTCAGCCGAAGAAGCTGACTCTTTGGCACCGCCCCACCCGTATAACGGCCGTTCCAGCTATCCTGATTCCTGGACCTTATCACTCACCAATCGGCTCTTCACTCACCGGGGAGATCGAACAGGTGCATCGCTTGAACCCTGGTAAAAGAAACTGTTGGAGCGCATGCACGCTGTCCGCTTCCACGATGTAGTAAATCACATGCTCGGAAAAGGCTCCGTATACCGCCCGCAATGTAACGCCGTCCACCTTCGGATTATACAAGCACTTTGATCCGCCCTCGTCCTTGGGACAAAGCGCTGGCGTGTGTGTCTGTCTGATATGGAATAGCATCTTTCACGCTCCTTGGGGTTTGAGGGTCCTTTAGAGAAGTTCTCATAAACCTGTTTCGATTGACGAGGGGACGGCCACAAGCGCCTGGTTGGCAATTGGACAACGGGACATGATGCTGAGAATGACTACAGGGTCATTTCGATGGGACGAGTATGGGCGAAACAGACTTGTGTGTCAAGCAGGGAAAACAGTGAACGCATGACGATCCAAGCGCTTTACAGTGCGACATGTTGGGATTGCTCGGGACCGCAGGGAGCCTCCATTGCTTTGTTACCGGCACAGATTAGCGGCAGCAGTGCCAATGAAGCAGCTACTACCACCACCGCCGCTGCTGCCACCGGTGTCAAGGGGTGTTGCATTCGCCTCAGGCGGGGAGTTCGGATCCATGCGAGTCTTCTATTCCTTTGCCGGCCATGACGCCCGTAACGTGGTTCCTAACCCTTTCCAGGACTCGATCAAAAAAGATCCACCTGAAAGCTCTACGCGTTCCCTCATGCTCGTAAGGCCAATACCGCGAGTACCGTTTCTCTCCGCGTGTGATTCTTGCACATCGAAGCCGTGTCCATTGTCCTCCACGACCATGTCTATTTGGCCTTCCCTTCGTTTTACAGCAATGCGCACGAGATCTGCCTTGCCGTGTTTGGCGACATTGTTTAGGGCCTCCTGCAGAATCCTGAACATGACAATCCTGAGAGGCTCAGGAATGTCTTTTTCTTCCATATGGGCCTGTTGTTCGATCCGGATACCCCCATGTACTTTTTGAAATTCCCGGCAAAACCAGGATATCGTACTTATGATCCCAAGATCGTCCACCAGGGGAGGCCGCAAGTCTGTGTGAATTCTTCGCACCTCGTCACTAGCCATTTGAATGACGGGGATGAGCGTTTCCAAGGATGCAATCCCCTCCTCGATAGCACCATGAAGAATCTTGTGGAGGGCACTCTCCACCCCGAATTTGACGGTCGCCAGAGATTGTCCAGTGCTATCATGAAGTTCTCGCGAGATTCTTTTTCTCTCACTTTCCTGGACCTCGATCAGCTGACTGGAAAGGCGGCGAAGTTGCTCCTGTGATTCCCGAAACGCCGCCTCCGTCTTCTTGCGGTTGGTGATGTCCCGGTTGCTAGCCCGACGGCCCAGCCATTCTCCGTCAGAGCTGTACACAGGCTGGCAGGTGTGGTCTATCCAGAGCGTCTGGCCTGCCCCACTTATGATGCGAAAATCGAGATGGCTTGCGGTGCTTGACTTAAACTCCTCATCGATATGTGTCCGGAAAGTTTCACGATCATCGGGATGTACAATGTGCATCAACTCCAAGTACTCTTTTGCCGAAAGCTGTTCGGGTTTGTAGCCTGTTATCCGTTCACACGATGGAGAAATATAGCGCCACTCTTTTTCAGGGCCCAGCCAATACTCCCAATCGTACGTAAAATCGGCCACCGTGCGGTAACGCTCTTCCGCTTCGGAGAGCTCTTTTTCCACTTGCTTGCGACTCTTTATTTCTTTTTCAAGTGTATCAACTGTCTTTTCGAGTTCAGCTGTGCGCTCCTGGACTCTCAGCTCCAATTGATCCCGAGCTTTTTGCAGCCCTTTCTCTGCCTCTTGACGCTTTCTCTTCTGTCTATCTGCTTGCAGTCTTGCATGGAGAATCGGTGCTGTGCGAGCAGCAATTTTTTGCAGCAGCTCCACATCTGTTTCGTCATAGTCTGTGGCCTTGTTGCCGACCATAAAATTGCCGATGGCCTCGCCTTGATGTATAATAGGCACGGCCAAGGCTCGGGTGATGGGAATGTGGCCCACAGGTACTTTGAAAGGCCCGTTCGAAGCGATGGCTCTTTTTTGAATGATACTTTTGGCCCACAAATTATCACCCCATGTCTCGCGTGGGAAGACGATCGTTTTACCTGAAACCTCACATTTATCCCAGATACCTCTCGTCATGGAGGGGACAACCCGTTCTCCTTTCTCGTTAATGTATGCAAAGGTTCCGAATTTGCTTTCCATCGCCTTTAGAACGACTTCTAGAACCTCCCCGTAGGTTTCCGCATGGGGGCTGGTGAGAAAAATCTCTGCGATCCGGTTTGAAAGCCTCACTTCTTGTTCTGACTTACGCAGCGCATCCTCAGCCCGTTTGCGTTCGGCGACCTCTCGATTCAATTCATCCCGCGATGCACTGACTTCCTGTAAGTTCTGCGCCATTTCGTTGAATGCCTGAGATAAAACACCTAACTCATCCTTGGGCTTCACGACTATTCTGTAATCAAGATTGCTCCGGCCGATCTCTTGAGCGCCTTTGACCAATTCACCCACCGGGTCTGTGATGCTGCGGGCAATGTAAAAAGAAACAACCATGATCACTACGGAAGAAACGAAAAGAGTAATGCCCAGCAAATTGCGTAAACGGCTTATTGGGGAAAATGCTTCCGCCTTATCTACCTTGGCAACAAGCCCCCAATCTGTTTCTGGTATGTATCTCGTCGCTGCAAGGACTGGCTTGCCCCGGTAATCTATAGCCTCCGTAAACAGGTCGTCTCTTTTTTTCAAGGCTTGGGTGATGGGTGCGCCAAGCGCATTCTTGCCAAGCTTCCTCCTTAATGCTGCACCGGGATCAAATCTCAGTCCAGTCAGGAAGAGAGCGTCGCCGTTCTTATCTCTTTGCGCTAAAAGCGTTTCACCCGTTTCGTCCAAACCAGAATAATCTTCCACCAAAGAGACAATATTACGCCCACTGTACCGGATCACGACTACGCCCAAAAGCCTATTTTCCAAAGAAAGGGGGCCAGAGAGAATTCCCCTCAAATTTTGATCTTCATCTAGGATCAAGATATCTGCACAATTCCCTTCCTTCCCCCTGACAAAAAACTCCTCATCAGGATACTTTGAACCCATGTCTTTTCTATCGGTAGAGGCAACCACCTCTCCACCTAATGTCAATACTGAGATATCTATCAAATCCGGAATTGAAGCTTTCGCATCATCCAGTATTTGATTCATCTTACTTTGATGTTCCGGTCTCGCATCCTCGACAAAATCTTTCAGGCTGAAACGCAATTGGGTTCTACTTGAAATTAACTGCAACCTCTCAAGGTTTTGGCCGACTATCTGCTTAATCCTTTGCGCCTGGACTGAGGCTACAGATTCAAGGTGATGTAAGGCGTGTTCAGTGAAAGATGCCCTGGCAGTGAAATAGAAGAGGGTGCTAAGCCCAATGAGAAAAATCAGAGATGTTAGTAGAAAGGCACCTGTTATTTTGTTCGTGATTTTCATGAAACACCTCTCTTAGGCGATCCTTTTACAATGTCCTAGCTCTCGTACTCACTTGTTACCCGACCTTTCTTTACGAGAAAGGGGGCTCAAGGATTAAGTTGGTGGCACTCTCTTGGTTTTGGACCCATCCGTGATTTGCACAAAAAATCAAGTTCCTGAATGTTTCCAATATCATGGATCGGTCTTTCAGAGCAATACCATTTTAGTTCAGGAAGAACAGGAAGGAAAAATCGGCAGCCTGGGGGGCTTACATCCCCATGAAGGAGCAGTGGTGCTTTGTTGAACTGCAACAGCGAGTGCATTCCCTGTCCCGACTTGTCGGGGCTGCAGGGAGCTTCAATACCTCAATGAAACAGAAGGCGGCTAGAGACGTTCCAACGTATCCGAGAAGATGTCAAAACTGGATGCACCGTGCAGGCAAAAAACGACCCTTTTGAGTCCTGTATCCCCCTTTAGGTAGTCGATCACCGTTTGGAGCATAAGATGGGCGCAACGCTCTTTGGGAAAGCCAAAGATGCCCGTGCTGATAGCCGGAAATGTGATGCTGGTCAGATTGTTCTCGTCAGCGATCTTCAGGCTGTTCAGGGTCGCATTCTTGAGCTTCTCGTCCTCATCTCCCTCTCCCATGCGGGGTCCGACGGCATGGATCACATGCTTGGCCTTGAGGTTGCCACCGGTTGTAATGACCACGCCCCCCACAAAGGTACCGCCAATCGCATCACATTCTTCCTGAATCTTGGGCCCGCCCTTTGTCTTGATGGCGCCGGCCACACCAGCGCCGAGGATAAGCTGGGCGTTGGCCGCATTGACGATTGCATCCGTGTCCATCTCGGTAATATCACACTGGCTCACTTCGAGTATTGCCCCACCGACTCTCTTTTCCATAGGAACCCCCTTTCCCGAATGCGGAATAGCGCATCTTCTTCTGCTTATCCCTGGCGGTTTTTATTGAAGAAATGGAGATGGACAGTAGCACATCCATCTTCTCACACTCCGCATTCCGCATTCAATTCATTCCTTTTCTATCTCCCTCACAACAAATTTTACCCTCTCCCTCACAGGCATGACCTTGACCCTCACAATCTCATAGCCAAGCATCCTGTAACTTTGCTCCAGACCCTGATCCAGCCTAACGGCAGTCTGGGTATCCTCAATTCTGGCACGGTCACTCTGATAGGGAAGTTGATCCAACAGGAATACCTTTTTGTAGCGATTACGGGGGCTTTTCTGAATAGCCACGTTGGTGTCAAGACCAGCTACCTCAAAGTAAGCGATGCTATCGGGGATTGCTCGATCAAGGATAATCACTTCGTCTTTGGGCAACTCGGTTTCTATAGCGATTTTAGCATCCAGGATCCAATTTTCGAAAGATCTTTTGTCGGCCCTCACTTCTTCCAAAGTCTGTCCCTGTTGCATCTGGGTTTCGATATAGTCCCTTGCCACCTCATGGACCACGCGGTACCCGAGCTTTTCCAGCTCCCGGACCACGGTGGTCTTGCCCGAAGATGGTGCGCCTGTGACCACGTACCAGTTTGTATCACTCATATCCGGGCCTTTTAGTATCGTGTCTCAGAAGTTTGTTTGAAAAGAATGGCTGGATTATCAAGCCATTTTCCTTGCTCCGTGACCATTTTCGGGTCGTCGTCAGCTTCGTTCCGCTAAATCATAAGAACTCGGGCCTAAGGCCCTCAAACAGCTTATGATTCTTGACGCTACGCTTAGCTGACCTCTCAATCCGAAAATGGTCAATGTCGCTCGAAAAAGACTTTCAACCAGCCTCATAGTAATGAAACTTATTCCTGGGACATAACACTATCATGTTTTTTTGAAGAGTAGGAAAACCGTGGCGGATGGTCAAGAGAAAGCCCAATATGTCTATGGGACCACAAAAAAGTTTGCTGCCGTGGCACATTCGTGGTACAAAAAACATTTATACTGCATATGAAAGGACAATGGCCATGCCCATATATGAATTTCGCTGTTTGAAGTGCAATGAGGTCTTTGAAATCCTCCTGATGAATACTCAAGACGAGGTGGAGACGAGATGTCCTCACTGCCGGTCTGAAGACTTTGAACGTGTCTTGAGTACCACCACCCATACCATGGGCTTTAGCAAGGGAGAAGCTCGAGGCCCAACGGTCCAATCAAGGGAATGCGCTTCCGGAACGTGTTCCACGGTAACCTTGCCTGGTCACTCCAAGAGTTAAGCAAGCATCTCCCCACTTCATGGCAGAATCTCAAAAAAGATTTGACAAGCTCGTCCGCTTGTATTATTTGTATTGCAATGCAATTACAATAAGGAAGGAGATGCATGGAAGCAATTCATTACCAGGAAAAACAGCAGTTTACACGCCTTTTTGAAGCTGAAGGCATAGACCGAATTGAGGATAGAATGGCCATTCTTGGCGTTTTTCTTCGTATAGAACGGCACGTAAGCTTTCAGGAATTTTTGACCACTTTGAACGATAACTGCTACGATTTTGAACCGCAGTTCGTAAAGAAGACACTGAATCTGCTCTGCCGTTACGGTTTTGCCGTTAAGACGGAATTTGAAGGGCAGCCTCCTCGGTACGAGCATCGACATTTAGGGTTTCACCACGACCATCTCATCTGCACGAAGTGTGGACAAATACTTGAGTTTGAAAACCGCCGGATGGAAGATCTTCAAGTTGAAATAGCCACCATACATGGTTTCCACGTACTTCAGCACAAGATGGAGATCTACGGCCTCTGTTCAGACTGCCTCAAGGAGCGCGTCCGTTTGATGCCCCTTTCATTGGCTCAGGAAGGGGAACGCGGCATAGTCGAGGAATTCATGGGAGGCTCGGGCGCCCAACTCCGCCTCGCCACCGTAGGGTTGAGGAAAGGAGATGAGGTGGAGGTCATAACCAATAGTGGTCAGGGCCAGCTCGTGGTGGCTGTGAACGCCACGCGTCTAGCTTTAGGGCGGGGCATTGCCAAGAAGATCATGGTAAAGCCCAATGGACACAGAAGGGACTTGGCGTGAACCTGAGTGAATTGAAAGAGGGGCAGACAGCTAGCGTCGTCCGCATTTTGGGTGAGGGCCCTTTTCGCAGAAGGCTCCTTGAGATGGGTTTTCTGCGTGGCACGGAGGTCTATGTTGAAAAATACGCCCCACTGAAAGACCCTTTGGAGCTTATTCTAAAGGGGTATCATGTGTCTCTTCGTGTGGATGAGGCCGCCCGCATCCAAGTGGAAAACGTCAGAGACTGAAACCAGCCCATGCCCAATAAATCCAGAACCATTGCTCTAGCCGGGAATCCGAACGCGGGCAAAACCACTATTTTCAACAACCTGACCGGCACCCGGCAAAAGGTGGGAAACTGGCCCGGAGTCACGGTAGAAAAAAAAGAGGGTCACCTCACGACCAATGGCTACACCCTCACCGTTGTAGACCTCCCTGGCACTTACAGCCTAACTGCCTACTCTATTGAAGAGATCGTGGCCCGCAACTTCATCCTGGACGAAAAGCCGGACGTGGTCGTTGATGTCATCGACGCTTCCAATCTGGAGCGCAATCTATACTTAGCCACACAGCTTCGTGAACTGGACACCAAGGTCATCTTTGTGCTCAACATGGAGGATGTTGCGAGACAGCGTGGCGCCCAGATCGATGGGGACAAGCTTGCAGAGCTCCTCGATGTTCCGGTCGTATTTACGGTTGGGAACAGAAACGAGGGAACAGAGGAGCTCCTGAGAACGATCATCTCAGTGGTTGAGTCAGATGTAGAGCTTCCTCGCACCCGCAGGGTCTATTACGGCAAAGACATTGAAAAGGCCGTTGGTGAGCTATCTGAATTCATAAGAGACAAGACTGATGGAAAACTCCCCTATAATATTCGCTGGATTGCCGTTAAGCTCCTTGAGGACGACAAGATTGTAAAAGAGCGCATAAGACAAACGGCTAATCCACAAAGTGAGGCTATACTCAGGGAGGCAGAGCTCAAGCGCCAGAGACTCCGGGAGTTTTTTGATGAGGAACCCGAGATCGTCATGACCGATCTCCGGTATGGTTTTGTTGCCGGCATTGTCAAGGAGGTTCTGAAGACAGTTTCAGAAAAAAGGGTGGATGTGTCGCGGCAGGTGGACCAGGTCTTGACCAACCGCCTCCTGGGACTTCCCATCTTTGTCTTTTTCGTATGGGCAATGTTTCAGTTGACTTTTTCACTAGGGGCCTACCCTATGGGCTGGATTGATGAGGGCGCGGGTTGGCTGGGCCAGACTGTCGGCGGAATCTTGCCAGGGGGACTATTTAGGGACTTGATCGTGGATGGTATGATTGCCGGCGTGGGAAGTGTGGCGATATTCTTGCCGAATATTCTCATTCTGTTTTTCTGTATTGCCCTATTTGAAGATACCGGCTACATGGCTCGCGCCGCCTTTTTGATGGATAAGGTCATGCACCTCATAGGGCTGCACGGCAAGTCCTTTATTCCGCTGCTCATGGGCTTTGGCTGCAATGCCCCCGCCATCATGGCCACTCGGACCCTTGAGAGTGAAAAAGACCGCATCTTGACAATCCTGATCAACCCGCTCATGTCCTGCTCTGCCAGACTGCCCGTGTATGTCCTGCTGGCCGGGACGTTCTTTGGAACTAGGGCGGGGACCGCCATCTTTTCGATATATATTCTAGGCATTGTGCTCGCGATTCTTATAGGGCGCCTGTTTCGGTCGACCGTTCTAAGGGGAAAGGTTGCTCCGTTTGTGATGGAACTTCCACCATACCGGGTGCCCATGCTGAAGGGGTTGCTGATTCACATGTGGGATAGGAGCAAGATCTTTCTCAAGAAAATGGGAGGCGTGATCCTGATCGGTGCGCTGGTCGTGTGGTTCTTGAGTTCGTTTCCTCGGGAAATTCAATTCTCGAAAGATTATGCAAGCGAGATAGCAGCCGCGAGTGCACGATATGAGGCCTCCATGACCAATGTGCAAGGTGAGTTCCGCGAGGAACTTGTCAAGGAGAGAGACCAGGCTGTTTCGGCTTTAGAAGCTGAGAGGGTGAAGGAAAGGGTGGAAAAATCTTATATGGGTCGTCTGGGAAAAACGTTGGCGCCGGTCTTTGCTCCGCTCGGGATGGACTGGCGCGCCAGCGTGGCGGTCCTTACTGGTTTTGTCGCAAAAGAGATTGTGGTGAGCACACTGGGTGTCCTCCATGCCGTGGGGACCCAAGAAACCGAAAAGAGCGAGGCCTTAAAACTGGCCCTGAAAAGGTCCGGCATGACACCACTTTCTGCATATGCCATGATGGCTTTTGTCCTGATTTATGTTCCCTGTCTTGCTACGGTATCGGTGATCCGGCGTGAGACCAATTCCTGGAAATGGACGGCATTTAGTATTGCCTACAGCACGACACTGGCGTGGGGTATTGCTTTTCTGATTTACCAGGGCGGAAAGGGAATCGGACTGGGGTGATTCTACCTATCTTGACGATCTTGACGGGGATCTTCACCCGAATGCTGCATCAACAACACGCCTGTCCCATGAAATAAGCGCTCATGCGAACCGGTTATAGCAGTTTTGAGGGGGATGATCCTGGATTTCCTGCGCTGCCAAAAGCTCGCCGATCTGATGCATCGGGTGGCCTTACCTCTTGGGGCCTTGGATCTCCGGCATCCTCGACTTTTGCAACGTCAGGGTCTACCTTGCACCGGGGGCAGAAGCCAAAGACTTCTAGCTTGTGTCCCGTAACGGAGAAGTCGTATTCTTCAGCCAATTTCCGTTCCAGCTTCTCTATCGCTTTTTCTTGAAATTCAATGGTTTTTCCACACGTTAGGCAACGCAAGTGGCAGTGGTGTTCGTGGCCATAGATGTGTTCGTAGTGGAAGTGGCCATCCTCAAAATAGGCCTCCTGAATCAGGCCGGATTCCAAAAGATGGGGTATCAGGCGGTATATAGAGGGTTTCGAAATCTTCTCTTTTTTGTTTTTCAGGCGCAAATAGAGCTCATCCACATCAAAGTGATCGTGGGTGGCAAAGATCTCCTTGATGATGGTTTCTCGCTCTGGGGTATTTCGAAGGCCCTTCTTGCGAGTAAACTCTCTGAATACTTCTATTTCGCTCTTCATGGTGATTGTTGAAATTGATTATCAATATTCTCATAACAGGTACTCAAAGTGCTGTCAATTGTTAAGGGGCTTTTTCCCGGACCGCTCACCTGAAGATGTTGCTCGTGTTGCGCAGGCTTCTTCTTGCCACCAGGGGGACATCCTTTTTGAGGTCAGGTCACTGATATGGCCTGACAGGTCCCTGAACGGCACCATATTCGACATACGGTCCTGGCGCATTTACAATAGGCTTGTCAGCTTGTATTCAACGCTTGCGTGTGTCTGGCTCGTGACGTTCGATACCATTTGCCACTGACGAGCAGGATGAGGATTGACCTGCCTCAAAAAGGATATCCCTCTGGTGGTTCCCTGAATGTCGTCTGGACAGCTATTTGGGCAACAGCCCCGGCCCTCAGTCCCTGCGACCGTGAAACCGCGCGGCGAACCCCTTGAGGATTGTAGCGAAAAGATAGGCGAGTCCCGCGATGACAATGATGGTGGCACCTGCAGGAAGGTTTGGCTGATAGGATACGATGAGCCCTGACGTGGTAAAGAGTGCTCCAAGAACCGAGGCAAGGATCATCATGTGAACCAGGCTGTGTGCATAATAGCGAGCAGTTGCTGCCGGAAGCGTTAGCAGGGCAATCACCAGGATGATGCCCACCACCTGGATCAGGATCACCACAGTCAGGGCGATGAGACAAAGGAGTAACAGGTATGTAGTCACCACACCTATGCCTTGAAGTTCACTGTACTCCTCGTCGAAGCACACGGCCAGAAAACGTTTGTAAAAAAGGAGGACCGAAAAAATGATGAGGGCATCAAGATAAACCAGTAGGCGCAAGCTTTCTCTCTCTACCATTAAGATATTGCCGAACAGATAGCTCATCAGATCAACATTGTAACCGGGCGTCTTGTAGATAAAGAGTATGCCGACGGCCATCCCCACGGCCCAAAGGGCGCCGATGAGGGTATCTTCGTACTGGTGATAGCGCAGGCTTACAAACCCGATTACGAGGGCTGCAATGAGGGCGGATACCACGGCACCGTGTATGGGGTTATAACCGTAGTAATAAGCGATTCCCATACCCCCGAGAACCGTGTGGGAAATCCCTCCGCTGATAAAGACAATCCGCCTCACCACCACATAGCTTCCCATGATGCCACAGGCCACGCTGGCAAGCAAACCGATGACAATGGCATTCTGCATGAAGCCCTGATGGATCAGCACATCCACGAATTCAAACATGGCTACTCAGATGTGAGGTTGGAGGTTTTAAGCGCGAGGCCGGCCTTCTTGCTTTCAGCCTTCAGCCTTGAGCTTTCGGTTTTTAATTCTTACAGCTCGCAAGTATGCTTTAACATATGAATGGGTCCACTGTAGCATGCCTCGATCGTATCACCGGTAACGTGGTCGGCAGGGTTACACACCAGACGCCGGTTAACGCAAGCGACCTTATTGACGTATGTGGAAATGAAACCTACGTCATGAGAGACAAGCACAATGGTCACTTTTTCGTTTAATTTCTTTAAAAGGTGGTAAATGTCTTGCTCTACCCTTCCGTCGATGCTTGCCGTGGGTTCATCCAGGAGGAGTAATTGAGGTTTTCCCACCAGGGCCCTGGCCATGAGAACCCGCTGTTTCTGCCCACCAGACAGCGTTCCAAAACGGCGATTGCGCAAATCTGCAACTTCTGCTTCCTGCATCGCCTCTTGCGCTGCTTGCCGATCGGCTTTGCGATACCTCCCCAGAACGGGAGCCTGGCCCAAGCGTCCAATGAGAACCACATCCATAACACTGATAGGAAAGCTCGCATCCAAGTCGGCATGCTGGGGCACATAGCCGATGAGGTGGCGACTCCGCTCCGGCGGTTGGCCAAAGACCCGAACCTTCCCCCTCAGCGGGCGAATCAGACCGAGCATGATCTTCAAGAGTGTCGTCTTACCACTCCCGTTAGGACCGATCACACCCATAAAATCACTCTCTAGAACGGTGAGTGTTATATCTTCAAGCACGAGATGTCCATCATAGCCAAAGTCGACATGCTCAACCTTGACAATTTCTTTCTGTTGACTCATTGCATCACCTTTGAAAAGGCCTGAGCGATCTCTCTCATGTTTGCTAGATAGTCCGCGGCCAAAGGATCGATTTGAAGAACCGTTCCACCGATGGACCGTGCCACTGCCTCGGCACTTTTCTTTGCAAACTGTTTTTGGACAAAGACGACCCTGATCTCTTCTTTCTTCGCCTGCTCAATTAGATAGCCAAGTGCCCTGGCAGTCGGTTCTTTCCCTTCGATTTCGACGGGAATTTGCTCCAACCCGTAATCGCGCGCAAAGTAACCCCAGGCTGGGTGAAACGTCATAAACTTACGTGTGCTCAAGTCTCTTAAGATTTCGGCGATTTCCTTGTCCATGTTGTCCAAATCATGGTGGAAGGCCTTTAGGTTATCCGCATAAAAGGACTGGTGCACGGGGTCTTCCGAGACGAGGGCATCATAAATGTTTTTGGCTATCACCTTGACTCGCCTCAGGCTCAACCACACATGGGGATCCTTCAAGCCGTTGTCGTGAATATGGCCCCCTGTTTGATGGCCGTGGGGGTGTGTCTTCATGGCAAGAAGGTCAATACCGTAATGTGTGTCGATTACCTTCACGTTGGGATTTGCTTTGCCGAGACGATGCATCCACGCGTTTTCAAACGGGACACCGATGCGAAAGTAAAGTTTGGCTTCACCCAGTTCGGCCATTTGCTTTGGCACGGGTTCGTAGGTTGCCGGGCTGTGTCCAGGACCAACCATAACCGAAATGTCGACCCGCTCTCCCCCCACACGCTTCACAAAGTATGCCTGAGGAAGAATGCTCACAAAAACCTTAATCGCATTCCCGGGGTCGACAGGTGGTTTTGCACAGGCAGGCGGGCAGGACAAGATAACGCGTCCTAGAAGCACCATAAAAAAAGGTCCCATCAGCAATGGCGTTCTTGCATTCATTTGTAGTACTGTATTATTCGTTGCCTGTGGTTGCAAGCCCAAAGATTTTCTTGGAGCTATTCTTGGGTCGTTTGTCGTGCTAAGATTCAGTCATTGCAGAAGGGCCCAGGAGGCGCTGTTGTAGGGAACCGAGGTCATGGTTTACAAACTCTTGAGTGATTTTGTGATACTGGTTCATTTTTCATGGATCATCTTCATTCTCTTTGGATTCCCTGTGGCCCTAAAATTTCAAAAGGTCGCCTTCATACACGCAGCCGGGCTAGTCTTTACCCTTGTTCTGAACCTTGGGGGTTGGTATTGTCCGCTCACGTATCTGGAGACTTATTTACACAGTTTACATCACGGGGAGCCTTCTTACGGAGGACCCTTTATCACGCACAACCTGGAAAAGTTTATTTACTTAGAGCTGGATGTGGTCTACTTGAGGATAGGCGCTATTGCCTGGGTGGGTCTCAATATGGGCGGCTATGCACTTTTTTGGCTGAAGAAGCGGAGAAGACGCAGGGCATAGCGGTAATCTATTTGCCATACCCTGCGCCGCGTGTCTGATCTGCTCTCAGTACTCATCGTAAATGAGCCCTGCCCAACTAGACGCGTCGTTGAGCCTGGTTTCGATATCTACATTGAAGAAATCGGCTAGTGGTTGCATTATCTCCGGATTGTTTTTCCACACTGTGCGCCCCGCCTTTAGTACAACCTCAAGTCCTTTCCTCGTCATTTTGCCCAGCGGTTGGCGGCATGGTCCGCAAGGCATCCCAAGGACCGCCATCAGGGTCTTTGTGCCGAGGGGATTTCTGGCGCGGCAGCCTACCTGCCCCAAGGGGGTATCTTCCTGGGTTTTCACGGTCACAATCCCAAAAAGTGGCTCAAGGGCTGTTGCCAGCTTCTCTGCCTCAGCTTGCTTGCCCTCGCTCAACAGCGTGGTCATCTCCTGAACCGCCTTGGGGACTATGTTAGACGCGACCGAAATGACACCACTTGCCTTGATGGCCGGATCGGTCATCATGGTGAAGGTCATACCGTCATCACCAGATAGGATCGTAAAGTCTTCCCCGCAGCATTCTCGTGTTCGTTTCATGTTGCCGATATTGGCTGTGGCCTCTTTGACCGTGCGCACGTTTGCAAATTGCCTGTGAAGAATGGCAAGGTCTTCCGGCAGAAGCTGACAGCCTGTGCGTCCGGGGATGGCATATGGAATGAGTTGCATCTGGGGAAACCTCTCGGCTACAGGCGAAACATACTCCCGACGTATCTCAAGGGAGCTCGGCCCGTTGTAATACGGGTCCACTAGCAAAGCTGCATCAGCCCCCACATGGACGGCATGTTCCGTGCTTTCCATGGTTTCACGGGTATTGTTGCTCCCGGTGCCTGCGATGCACTGGCACCGGCCCCTGCACTTCTCCGCCACCACACGAATTACCTCATTGTGCTCTTCCCAGTTCAATGTAGGGCTTTCACCCGTAGTTCCCACAGCCAAAATCCCACTCACGCCACCTGCAATCTGAAACCCGACGAGTTTCTCCAAGGCGTCATAATCGACTGCATAGCCGTCTGTGAATGGGGTCATCAGCGCCGTGTAACACCCGCTAAACATGGTAGCACCTCCTTGTTTTACTTGCTCAAAAAAAAACAGTTGGGGCACGCCCCAACTGTAACTCAGCCGAGAGAGCGCTCCACGGAGAAGCCGTGACAGTCCTGCAGATTTTATCCGCAAGCCCAGCCCGCTCTTGTGACAGGGAAAAGCGGCCTTCGGCGGTCCACCCTTTCACTGCCGGATGCGGGGCCTGTCCCCCTGTCCTGCAGCTACTGATGAGGAACGCACCTCAACTCTCGTTGTCAGCACGCTAAAAGATGGCGATAAAGTTGTCAAGAAAAAAGAGCAATGCAGCTCAGCACCTGAGTGTGGCGATGAGCTTGTCTGGATCAAGAAGAACTTCGAAGGCATGTTTGATATGGGTAACCACGATGTCGGCGTGGAGCATAGCCCTGGTCGTGGCACCTTCTCCCTGAATGATGCATATGGAAAGCCCGGCTACCTTGAACATCTCCACATCAATATTGCCGTTACCCACGCAAACCGTAGTCTCAGCCCCGATCGACTCAACAAAACGCCTTTTCTCATCCGCCGTGCTGGTGACAACCGCTTCAATGTCCGGAGATAGCTCGAAGGCCTGTTCCAGAACACCCCGAGTATCTGCAGAAAGAATGTAAACCTTGAATCCTTGAGCCTGCAATCTTTTTAGATAATCAAGGACCCCAGGGATGAAATCGCCCGATTGTGTTAGTGTGCCGTTAAGATCAAATACCAGGCTTTTCAGCTTTACAGAACCCCAACCGGGCACGGCTATAGTATGCACGCTTCTCCTGCGCCTTTCCTCTATTTGTTCCAGATTGAGACCGATAACAAGACCTGTACTTTACCCGCCATAATTTGTCAATTTTGGATGTCCAATTACAGCAATCTTTATCATTGACCTCTTTGGGCCATTTTTTACGGACCCATCAACAAGACTATGGATAAACGGGCCGTTGCCCAAACCGCTCTCTTGAAGATGTTGCTCGTGCTGGGCGGCTTTGCTGTCTGTATGCTCACGCGGAGGCTTTTCACATCCCCAAAAGGATGGGACCGTGACCGCAATCGTCACGGTGGCCTTAATATGGTTTATAGATCCGTATTTTTGTGTTAGCTGTAAGTAAACTGAAGAGGTAAATAGATATGCATATCACATGCTGGGGTTCAAGGGGTTCTATTCCCGTTTCCGGGACGGAATACGTCAAATATGGGGGTGATACCACGTGCATTGAGATCCGGACAAAGGATGATCGGATTATTATCATAGATGCAGGTACCGGCATTCGAAGGCTCGGAAACCGGCTGATCCAAGAGGGGCGCTACGACTATGACGTTATCTTTACGCATGCGCACTGGGATCACCTCATGGGGTTCCCGTTTTTTAAACCCCTTTACCATGAACAAACCCGCATCCACATGCAGGGGTGCCCGTTTGCCCAGAAGTATGTTCAGGCCATGCTTACCAGAATTATGTCTGAGCCCAACTTTCCTGTGCGATATGCGGACGTCATGGCTCGCATTCGCTATGAACCTGCATGTGCGAAACGCTTTGAAATCGGCACGGTCTCCGTCATCCCGGTCCGCCTGAGCCACCCCAATCAAGGAAACGGGTATAAGTTCGTCGAAGATGGCAAGACCTTTGTTTTTCTCACGGACAACGAATTAGGGTTCACTCACCGGGGCGGCCTCCCGTTTCCCGTGTATCGAGCGTTTTCAGAGGGCGCAGACCTTCTGGTGCATGATGCCGAATATACGGAAGAGGAGTACAAGGAAACAAGACAATGGGGGCATTCCACATACACCAGCGCTCTGAAGCTTGCCATCGGTGCAAAGGTCAAGCAATTCGGCCTGTTTCACTTGAACCAGGATCGCACTGACGAGGATGTAGATCAAATGGTTGCCAAGTGCCGGAAGATTATTGCTGAGCGAAACGCTGACATAGAATGTTTTGCATTTGGAGCTGACATGACGTTTACGCTGTAACAGGGGCCAGTCATTGAACTGCATGCTTTATTCGACACCAAGCAATCTGGTGTTAGAAACCGGTTATCCGTCAAATTGACGAAGAAAGACGACCCATGACCACGATTCGTCCACTTGAGCTGGGGGACCGCGAACTCATCACATCCTACCTGCAACGCTACCCGCCGGAGGTCTCTGAATTGAGTTTTACCAACCTTTTCGTGTGGCGCAATTCGAGACCCGTTTGGATCGCAGCAACGGAGAATTCTATTGCCCTTATTGCAAACGCAGAAGCCGACGATCCAACAGCGAGGGTGATCCTTGGCCCACCCCTTAGTGAAGCTTCTCCCCTCGCCGTCTTGGAAGCGCTTGACATTGCACTCGAAGGGTTCGTGCGCATCCCGGAGGAGACAGCTGATGCCCTGCGCAAGGCAGGCCTGCACGTCGAGGCAGATCGGGACAACTGGGACTACGTTTACGGTATTGACGATCTCGCTGGCTTGAGGGGGCGGCGCTACCACAAAAAGCGCAATCTCATTAAACAGTGCCTTGCAGTTTATAGGTGCGTGTACGAGCCCGTAACATCGGAGCGCATCGCCGAATGCCTGGATATGCAAGACCGGTGGTGTGAAGTTCGGGAGTGCGGAAAGGATCCTGGTTTATGCAATGAATATGTTGCCATTCGCGAGACATTTGCCCAGTATGAGGCCCTCTGTCTGATTGGCGGCTTAATTCGCGTCAACGGGGAGGTCCAGGCCTATGCCCTTGGTGAAGCATTGAACCCTGGCACGGCTGTGTGCCACTTCGAGAAAGCGATGCCTGGAATGCGGGGTCTGAGCCAACTCATCAACCAATGGTTTGCTATGCATACTCTAAGCGGTTTTCGATTTGTTAACCGTGAGCAAGACCTTGGCATTCCTGGTCTGCGCCAGGCCAAAGAGAGCTACTATCCGCACCACATGGTTCGCAAGTTCAATGCCAGCTCTAAAGGTGCCGACGCGATCATTCCCTCACTCATGAACCCCCACGAATGTGCAAAGCATACCTCAACCGAGGTATAAAAAACGCTACAACACCCCACGATAGAATGCAAGTTGTCTCGTGTATGGCTCTAATCTGCGCATCAGGCCTATTTTTTCCTTTTGGGATAATGGATCCAAACTGCGCCCCGCATCAGCCAACGCCTTAACCTCCCTGGTATTTGAACATCCGACGATAGCAACAGTGATGTCATAGGACAGGGCAAACCTGATGAGCGCCGTAGCTGTTATTTCTAACTTGGGCTGGAGATAGTAAGAGGCACCCAAGATTTTCATTCCAATGATGGCTATTCCCTTTTTCTGAGCTGCTGGCAATGTCGAAGTCAAGAAGCCCCCAAGGATCCCTTCAATCGGATTAACAGGCATCATCACGGAATCGACAGGCCAATCTTCTACTGCTCTCGTCAAGATTTCTGGGTCATGGTGTCCAGTGACGCCGATAAAGCGGACCATTCCAGAAGATTTGGCTTCCAAGAAGGCCTCCAAGGCCCCGCCAGAGCCTGAAATCGCGTGCAGATCCTCTTTGGTTCGCACATCGTGAATCTGCCAGAGATCCAGATAACGGATACCCATGTTCAAAAAGGTATTTTCAAGGTCAGCGCGGGCCCCCTCCTTGTGCCTGCTGGCCGACTTGCTGGCCTGAAAGATCTTAGAGCGTACCTGCGGAGATTCAGTCCAGACCGAACCATAATACCGTTCACTATTGGCGTAAGCCTGGGCTGAATCAAAATAGGTGATGCCCCGGGTAATCGCCTCCTGAATGACCTCCGTCGCCTGTGCGCTCTTGTCGTATGTCCTTAGGATACCCTCCCCACCCAGCCCAACACGGGTTACTAGTTGGCCGGTCTTTCCAAATCCGACGTATGGGATGGTGTCATGTTTCATGGTTTTGCTTCCTGCGCGTTATTTTGCATCAAGCCTCGTTAAACCCTTCGACAGTCCCAAATCATGAGGCCACAGCTGATGATCTTAATGATGTCCGCCGCTAGAATGCCCACCGGATATGATGTACGTGGCTGCTTTACTGGTGGCATTTTCCAGCCAGCAGGCTTGATCCCCTGCAAGATGGACCGCCATCCCTTCTTTGAGTGTGCCTTGCATATGGCCGGTCACCACAAAATCACCCTTCACGGCAAGAATGAGTTCTTCGTGACCCCTACCTGGCTTCAATAGCCTCTCCTTTTCATGCGGCTTCATAACGCCATAAATGAGATAACACGCATGGCTGCCCGTGTCCTCGGCTCCGAGTATATGTTCGCCAGAATCGCCCACCCGCGCTCTTACGTCAAAGACTTGCATATCACCACCTCAACACTTTGTCTCTTACCTTCACGGAGTGAAAGTCGAAGATGCCCAAGATCCAATATAATGTCGGTCAATGCCTGTAGAGGTTGTTTTCACCCGATGGAGATCTCACTCATTCTTGCACGCCATAGAGGCGGCACATAACCGGGTCTCTTCCCAACGGGCTTTCTGCTCGAAATCGGCATCCTCCTTTGCAATCCGAAACATGGGGACAAGATGCACATTCAAGCTGATTAAGCGGAACAGGACGCATTCTTTTCCAGCAGACCTCAAGCCCCTCGGTCAAGGCCCCTAAGGGCCTTTCCTTAAAAAACCCGCACTTGAGTATATCCCCCCCTGGGGTGACCGTGCACAAATGGTATCCGCACGCGAAGGGCTCATCTGAGCCATGATAGCTTCCCCTTGTGGCATATTTCAGAAAAGGGGCTCCTTGTTCCGGCGTCACCAAAAAATTCGAGTTTTCAGAAAGCCTGCCTGCCGCGCAAGGGACGTCGATATTCCATTCGACCACCTCTTGTCCGTCAATCCATTTAGCCAGCGCGTCAAATTCTTTCAGGTTATAGCAATGTACCATGGTGGCGATGGAAATTGGGATACCTTTTTCCCTGGCTGCCTTGATCCCACTCATGGTTTGCTCAAAGGTCCCCGAGCCCCGGATCCTCTCATGTCCTGCCTCGAGGCCATCTAAGCTGAATTGGATCTCGTCGAAGTGACACCAATCATGATAATTTTTTGTGGTGACAAGCGTTCCATTAGTGAGAAGAACCTTTCGAATCCGATGAGGGGGCAGGGCCTCATTCAAGGCTCGAAGATGAGGATACAGGAGAGGCTCTCCTCCTGAGAAAAGGACTCTGAGCCCTTGGATTTGTTCAAACTCTTCCAGTGCGGATAACACTGCAGACAAGGGGAGGTCTGTCCTGATCGGTTCCCCAAGGTAACAATGTTTGCATTTCAGGTTGCAGCGGTTCGTGAGCTGAACTTCAAGATATCTCAAGGAAGGGACCGGAGAGGGCCTGAGGTGAAATCGGGATTCAGTAAGAGTTGGCCCAATCAGTAACAGCCCGTCTCTCAGACACGTTTCCAGAAAATCCTTGTCCAAGGTGAGCTTTGATAATCGTTGCCTCCCGTTGCATTTTTTTAAAAATTCAAATCCCGTTTGGTCTATCTCGTAGAGTTCATCATTGCGTATGTCATACAGATAGAGTCTTTCCAGGTGTCGAAGCACACCGTTCGGGCTCAAGGCAACATAGTCCTCCTCGGGGATTAATACCTTGAGCAGCTTGTCTTCGCCGACAAGGGGCTGCCTCAGGAGTTCATCGGTTGCAATATATCCTCCACAAGGCGCTGATTGGCCTGTGTGTTTAGGATCTTTGAAATCACATCCGTCAATGAGGAAACCACAGGATTGGCACAGGGCGTTGTGGAGGAGATGGGGATAATGGTCTTGAAATGCGCACCTTTCCTTTGGAGGAAGACGGTCCAAGATTGAAGGGGCTTGATCGGCCAGGCGTTGGAGGAACTTGAATCCCTGACAGGCCTTATCTTCTTTCTGGCGCGGTTTGTAGTACGAACAATATCGTGCACAAACCCGTTCTACGATGGAGGCTCTTTTGAGATTCATTTTTGCTCACAGCATCCTGCAAGGAAGTCGTTTGATCTCTGTTGACCATTGACGTCGGTTATCTGGCCCGTTGTACCTTAGGAAGAGTGGCATAGAATGTACTTCCTTTGCCGGGTTGTGATTCCACCCGGACCGAGCCACGCAATTTGGTTATTGCTTTTTTGACAATGGCAAGACCGAGGCCGGTGCCCCCGTATTTTTCGCGGGCGTGGAGCCGCTCGAACACTTGAAAGATTTGCTCGTGATAACGAGACTCAATACCAATGCCGTTATCTCGTACGAACACTTCATAGTGCTCTTCTTCCACCGGAAGCCAACCGATTTCGACGCGCTTTTGTGGACGCGGATTGAATTTGATCGCATTCGTGATGAAATGCTGAAAAATGTATCTGAGTAGCGCCGGGTCAGTGTCAATGATGGGCCAATCATTGCCCATGATGACATCAACATCCGGGGGTAAGTCAAGAGATGCTATCAGGTCCTGCAAAAAAATGCCAATGTCGATCGGGCGGGTCGGTGCAGTCTGCCTGCCAACCACAGAGAATTCCAAAAGATCATCAACCAATTCCGTACCTTCACGGACCGCACGGCTGATGCCGTCAAGATAGGTTGTCTGTTCTTCATTCAGCGGTACTTGAAAGCTTTGCAGCAAAAAATCGGTGTAGTTGTGGATGGCCCGCAGGGGTGCCTTAAGAACATGGGCTACGACATGGTCGTACTGTGAGAGTTCTTCATTAGCTGCTTCAAGGTCACCAGCTTTGATTGCAAGTTCGCTGTGCGCAGCACGCACTGCCCCCTCTGCCCGCCTGCGCTCCGCGAGTTCAAGCTTCAATTGCTCGGTTGTCTCAGCCAACGCGATGGTGCGTTCTGCGACACGTTGTTCCAGCTCGTCGTGTGCCTTGCGCAATGCCTCCTCTATACGCCTTCGTTCCATGATTTCTTCATTGAGTTCCCTTGCGTAAATGATGGCTTGCTCGTGAGCACCTTGGAGCTGGACAGTACTTTCCCGCACCGCATCCTCCGTCTTCGTGCGCTGAAGAGCTTCTTCCTCTAGCTCCTTGACCCTTTCTTCCAATTCTTCATATGTTGGTTTTTCGACCACCTGTTTATCCTACGGCCCAGGACACGAAAATTTTCTTAGGAAATAAACGTCGCAGGTTCCTGCAATCGCAACACATCCCATTGAATCGGGGCAAATCGGAACGGAGGGTGCGCTCGCTGTTCCAGCTCGTCTGTAACCGATATCGCATAATGGGTCTTCATAGGTTCTCTATTTCCCGAAAATAAAATTCCGGGTGATTGACCGCCGGGACACGCAACCCGCGCCATATTGTCTCGTTCCGCATAGACTTTCACGTGTCCGCCGGATGTCTTCCTCTCATGGAGGTCTCAGCGAAAGATCCTCAGTCGAGAGTCGAATACTGCACTCTTTTCCAATCCCCTATTTTGTTGTCAACCACTTTTCGAACATCTTCCTTTTCAAGTCATTAAGGTTGTATTCTTTCATTCCGGCGTTACTCCCAGACAGATTGATTTCAGATAGAAAGATGTGGTCATCAGTAACAAACAAATCGATATACGCCCAGGGGAATTTCCCGATTCGCATCATCTCTTCTCCAAAAGCAACCATTTGTTTACTGGGAGTTACAAACTTCGTGTGGCCTCCAAATATCCTGTTATTCCAAAAGATATTGTCACTGTTTATCTTTTCCTTTGCAACAATGGTATCCCCGAATACGAGTAATCTAATCTCTCTGAAACCTTCCAGCATGGGTTGAACAACCAGGGGCGGTTTTACCTCATGAATCACGGCTAAAGCCAACTCATTTAATGACCAACAAGGATAAATTCCCATACCCATTGATGCACGGTCCTGCTTTATAACGAGCTTCAGGATATTTTGTTCTGCATATCTTTTCAGGAGATGTTGAACATAAAACCTCCTGAATAGAACCTGTGTATTCGGCACCATGTAATCCGCGTAATGTAAAGCCTGATGGACCTTGCTGATACTGAGGCTCTGAGACAGTAATGGGGGGAAAATATCACTTCCTCTGGATTCGATTTCATAGAATATTCCTATCAACCTGGGATTGCTAATTTTGCAGGAAATCTTATCCCCCTTTTTGGATTTCGACATCAATTCTCTTATCGTGGTGCGATTTCCGTTCAATGATAAACCGTGAAAATGCATGATCTCATCCTTCTTTACTTTGTGAGGAGATAAAACGTGGTAGTTACCTCAACCCCCAGCCAGAAACGGTTGGGTGCCTTCAACGATAGCTAAACAAAATCGTATATTTTGTCAATGATTTGGGCTGCCTCCCGGCAAAACAGTACCCTGGATGGGATGGTGGGGGAAAAGGGCCGAAAATTCGGCTCAAACCAACAGGTCCACTCTCTTGCGATTGAAGCTCGCTGCATTCCCGACAAGTGGGGACAGGGTATGTGCTCGCTGTTGCAGTTCAATAGGTGCATCGGCCGTTGCACAACATCTATTATTGTTGTATCAGTGGAAACACATCCAGGCAGCGGCCAAAAGTGAGGGTGTGGGAAATATCTATGGCTATCTGTCTGATAAATTGTGACCTGGGCGCGGCAGAAGAAATACGATAGCCATGTGATGCCAGCGGGACTACCGCGGAAAGGGAAAATGCCATGAATAGGTACGCCATGAATCGATTTGAAGGCTTTCGGAAGAGAGTGCGGCTTTTCGTAATGATCTGCCTTGTGGCTACAGTTGCGCAATGTGGCGCTGTGGATGAGAAGGAGAAAGACCTATTTGTCCTTGAGCCGCTTTCTTATTCACAGGATGCACTGGAACCATACATCTCAGCCAAGACCATCAGCTTTCACTATGGCAAGCATCATGCCGGTTACGTGAACGCGGTCAACACGTTAGTCACGGGCAGTGGGTTCCAAGGCAAGTCATTTGAGGAGATCATTAAGCTCACGGCGGGGAATAAAGCACACGCGGCAATTTTCAACAATGCAGCTCAAGCGTGGAACCATGCCTTTTTCTGGAAATGCATGAAACCGGGCGGCGGCGGATCACCAACGGGAGCCCTCGCAATGAAAATAAAAGACTCCTTTGGAAGCTTTGACGCGTTCAAAGGGGAGTTCCTCGCGGCAGCCAACAGTCAGTTTGGTAGCGGTTGGGTTTGGTTGGTCCTGGAGAGCGACACGCTCAAAGTCGCAAGGACCTCAAATGCCGACACACCTCTGGCTCACGGACTGAAGCCGGTCTACACAGTCGACGTTTGGGAGCATGCATACTATCTGGACTACCAAAACCGGAGGACCGATTTTGTTAAGACGGTCCTTAATCACCTCGCCAACTGGGATTTTGTTGCTTCCCAGCTGCAGTGATTCTCAAAAATGCGTTCCGACGAGCACATCCCCAAATGTGCCCTATGACTTCACAAGAGCCGGTATGGATAGGCCCTTTTTGTCCATGCGCTCGTGGGGTACTGGGCCTTAAGCTTTTCGTATGCTGCCTTGAGAGGCTTCGGATCGTTTGTGCTCTTGAAGCGGCAGACGCCGAGTAAATAGGTTGCCTCTGGCGCAGAGTCACTGTTTGGGTATTCCTTCAAAACCCTTTCAAGGCATTCAAGGGCCCCATCGAATCGATCCGTTTCAAAATGAGACTTTCCAATCCCTAGCAATAGCGAAGCAATCAACTCGTCGGGAGCAAGAAAGCCCAAGGTTCGATGGTGCTCTTTGCCTTTGGAATCAAGCGTAATCAGGGTGGGTGTCCACTTGATGTTAAAATCCGTGGATAAAGGCTTGACGTCGAATAGGACCTGCACCGGAATTATGTTTTCACTGATAAAGCCGATGACCTTTGTGTCTGGATACGTAACCGCAGCCATCTGTTGACAGCCAATTCAACCCGGATTATAGAAATAAAGTAGCACTGTTTTTCTCTCTGAGCTGGCTCTCGCCAAGCCTTGATCCAAGTCTGCTTCCCATTTGATCTCCTTGTCCATGACTATGCCTCCTTTTGTGTGACTTTGCGTTTCCAAAAGGCTATGACACCGTCCTTGCCAAATAACACCTGAACAAGTTCCCAGCCCTGCCGCCCCCTTTCGTTGAAAATCTCTGCAAGGGTTGCAGTTTGATCCTTCGGCACTTCACCTAAGGTACACTCAGCCGTCTCTGTACAGAAGTACACCACCTTTTTGAAGGTGTCTGCCGGATGATGGGTTATTTGATATTCAAAACGTTTCATACCGCCTCCTTTTCTGTCGCCGCAATCGTTCGCGGATTTTTACTTGACTGGCCGTGTGAACGGCATTGCAAGCAAGTGGAGAAAGTTCAGCTTCCCTGCGCTTCGGTAGGCGCCCATACCAATGCGTATTCGGCTCTGATCTACGTTCGTCAAAAGCGTACCGAGCCACCTGTCCCAAACGGAAAAAATCGTTCCGTAATTGGTGTTTCGTTCCTCTATAATGACTGAATGATGAATACGGTGCATAGACGGGGGCACAAACAGAATCCAAAAAAGGGCCTCAAACCACTCAGGCACTCTTAAACTGCTGTGATGAAACTGGGCGAAGAGGACGAGCGCACTTTCAAATATCACCACCCCCAGAAGGCTTGCTCCCAAAAGATAGACGAGGGATATCTTAATAACCACAGAGACGGCTAATTCACCAATGTGGAATCGCGTTGCGGTAGACACATCCATGTTCAGATCGGAGTGATGAACCCTGTGAAATCGCCAGAGCAAAGGGACTTCATGGTTAAGAAGGTGCCAGACATACAGCATAAAGTCCATAAAGACCGCGGTGGCGAGGAGCTTGGCCCACCGAGGCGGCTGCACTAAATTCAGCACCCCCAATTGATGCGTGGTGACGTATACAGCTGCCGCTACTATGGCTCCAGAAAATATTAATTGCAGGGTTAAAGTATTGAACACGGTAAGGGTTATGTTGTTGACCCAACGTTTGGCCTTGGAAACAGAGCTTTCTCGGTAGGGTGCTAGGAGTTCTATCACCAAAAAAAAGAGGATACCTCCACAGAACAAAGAAACCCTGATATATGAAGCCTCTGCCTGAGTCACACTATCGTTCCTCGGTATAGGCCTACATCATGTCTTTATCACTCTGTTCTATAGCGCGATCTATTTCCGCCTTGAGCTGAGGCGGAAGACCTGGAATGTCGACATTAAAAAAACCTCGCACGATAGTTGCCGTGGCTTCATCTTCACTCAGGCCACGAGACATGAGATAGTAGATTTCCTCATGCGCGATTTTGCCTACGGCTGCCTCGTGGGACATTTCCACCCCATCGACCTTACCATTGAGTTCGGGTATTGCGTGAATGGAACCGCCGTTCAGAATGAGGCCCCGGCATTCCAGGTGGGCCCTAATCCCTGATACCTCACCCACCAGGTCACCCCGTGCTATGATGTTTCCGCCGTTGGTAATGGCCCGCGAGATGATCTCAGCCCGTGTGCCGGCCTCCTTCAATATGATGCGGCCGCCTATATCCATTTCGCAGCCAGGGCTGCCTACGAGGAGGCTGTAGAATCGTGCCACTGCCCCCTTTCCAACCAGATGGGTCGTGGGATACATCTGAACAGATTTCACCGGCCTCATGCTAATGTAATTATTGAGCAAAAGACCACCTTCCTCAACCCTTCCCACTGATCTGGCCCGCACCATCATTTCTTCGGCCCAGTGGTGGATCATCGTGAAACTAAGCTTTGCGTCCTTCTTAACATAGTACTCAGTGATTCCGATGTGGAGCCCTCGCCGCATATGTACAGCGGTGGCACAGCCCGTGATGACATGCAGCTCAGACCCTTCTTCGGCGATGACAATATTGTGGAGGTTCTGGCTTAAACCTTCTTTTTCCAGGTACAAACATGCCTGAACCGGATAGAGGACCTTGCTGCCGGGAAGAGCCCTAATTAGATAGCCGTTGTGCAACTCAAGCTGGGCTCTGGCTGTGTACTTATCAGTTTCTACTGCAACCAGGTTCCAGTAGTAATCCTTCACCCAGTCATATTTTTTCAATGCCTCCTTGATCGGAATGACCTCCAGTCCCTCCTGCTTTGAGCGGTAATGGACAACCGCAGTATCTTTTTGAACGAAGCTGCCCGACCTTTCTCTTTCCTTGGCGTCTACCCCGGCTTTGATCATGAGGTCCTTATCGGCTTCTGATAAATCAGCCAAATCATCAACGTAATCATGGGTGACGGTATCGGATTGAAAGGTATCAAGGTCAATGTCGGACCCAAGTGCCGCTATCTTTTTCTTGGCCCGTAAAGCCATTTCGTCTAAATCGCGCATCTCACACACTCCTCATATCCAACTTCGCTGATACACCTGAAGATTTCGCGGGGGTTGCTGGCGCAAGTCAACTCGCCCTGATAGAGAAGCTGGCCTTTATCTGCTGTGACATAATCCAAGATGAACCCGGTGTGCGTAATGATCAGGCCCATCTTGGCCCTTTCGTTATGAAGTTCCTTCCGTGTCTTTTCAGCGCTCACTTTAAACTCCCGCTGAAGCAATTCACTGATCGTTTTCCCTATAAGGGAAATGTTTTCCAGGTCCACACCAGACTCCGGCTCATCAAAGAGCATTATGTCAGCATCCTGGGCCATCAACTGCAACAATTCTGAGCGCTTGATCTCGCCACCAGAGAATGCCGCATTGATGTCGCGATCCAGAAAGTCAGAAAAGTTTAGTCTTGTGGCCAAGGCTTGTGCATCCACGTTATTCTTGGCGCAGATTTGTACCATCTGCTTCGTCTTCACCCCATGAATGGTCGGGGG
>JBFEUB010000017.1:0-28905 GCA_041547605.1 Desulfobacteria bacterium | reverse complement strand
TCCCCTTCCTCGCCAAATGCTTCGTGATCGCCGATGTCAACGTCGTCTTACCATGATCAATATGACCAATCGTCCCTACATTCACATGCGGCTTCACTCGCTCAAATTTCTTCTTCGCCATCGTCCTCCCCTCCCAGTCTTGTTCTTGGTTGCGTGCTTTAGGTCATATTCGTTTTCTTGGAGCCCACGACCGGATTCGAACCGGTGAACCTCTTCCTTACCAAGGAAGCGCTCTACCTCCTGAGCTACGTGGGCAACCGGCATATGACAAAACAACATGGAGCGGGAAACGGGATTCGAACCCGCGACCCTCAGCTTGGAAGGCTGATGCTCTAGCCAACTGAGCTATTCCCGCGCCTAAACCGTCGATATTCCCGCTTTTAATCCATTGATTCGTTTTGGCGGAAAGCGCACATTTTGCGTCACATGCGTGCGCCAAATAACGCGGCCCTAAATTATCCTTGCAAAGTCCTTCAGGTTGAGGTTATGGCTCCTTGGCAAAACACAGTAAGGTGAATGCAGGCAGTGCATGTAGTCCACACGATGCCGAGGTCAATCCCCCGGATCTCCTACATACTACTTACTATGAGGCTTGGTGGAGGGGGGAGGATTCGAACCTCCGAAGGCATCGCCGACAGATTTACAGTCTGTTCCCTTTGGCCGCTCGGGAACCCCTCCATGGACACTTCCGTATACATTGTTTGGAGCCAGCGAAGGGACTCGAACCCCCGACCGACTGATTACAAATCAGCAGCTCTACCAACTGAGCTACGCTGGCCCCTTTGCAAGGCGCGAAAAAATAAGATCGTCGAATAGCGTAGACGATCTTCTGTAAAAAGAAACGTGCCCATCCGTAGGCTGCAATCAAAAACTAATTTATCTAATATCATCCTAGTTTCATAGCAAGTTCTTCTTGCGATGGATAAACCAGTAAATAAGCAATAAAATGCTTTTAATGCAATCATTCTTCTATTTGCGCTAAATTTCTTGACTTATCTGCCTTTTTCTTCTATTAAAGGTTTCCCAAGTTGTTTTTTAGTGCACAGTTGACGATATTTTGTCATTCTGTTACTTAACTTCATAGCATATAAGCTTGCATTTTTATAATCATTTTATGGCTATAGGAATCGGTACTCCCCGCAAGACCAAACACGTGATGTCTGATTGTTGGATAAAGATATGAAGCCAATCCGTGCATTCGTCATCAAGCATCTGGTCCGTCCGAAGGCCACGAAGTGCCCCCCTTGGCAGGGCACATAGGGTACTGAAATCATTAACCTATTGGTAGGTAGCATTTGTCTAATACCGTTGCCATTGGCAGGAACGGAAGCTTGTGCTCATTATGGCGTTTTTGCGTGTCGTATGGGGTAACAGCATAAAGAAGTTCTTTTTTTGTGCCTTTAAACCGATCATTCCACCACTTCATCGCTGTAACATGTCGACTGGTGTAAAACCTTAACTGTAAAAGAGGTGGCCGATGGACTTTTCACTCTCCATGGAGCAGGAGATCCTAAGGGAGTCGGTGCGGGCTTTTGCCGAGAAAGAGATTAAGCCCGTTGCCCGAACGCTGGACGAAAGCGAAACATTTTCTTATGAGTTGACAAAGGCTATGGGGGAATTGGGTCTCTTCGGGACATTTGTCTCCGAGCAGTACAACGGCCAAGAGCTTGACTATTTGTCTTATATCATAGCCGTGGAAGAACTTGCAAGAGTAGACGCCTCCCAGGCCGCCACAGTGGCTGCCGCAAATTCCCTTGGCATTGGACCTATTTACTACTTTGGCAGTGAAAAACAAAAGAGGAAATACCTTCCAAGACTTTGCACCGGAGAACTGCTTTGGGGTTTTGGCCTGACAGAGCCGGATGCCGGGTCGGATGCAGCAGCCTGTCGCACGCATGCGGTTATGGATGGCGACACCTGGGTCATCAACGGCAGCAAGATCTTTATCACGAATGCTTCCACAGATATTTCGGGCGGTGTGACCGTGATGGCCCTGACCGGCAAACGAGATGATGGTCGCAATGAACTAAGCTGCTTTCTGGTCGAATCCGGTACGCCTGGATACACAACCCAGCCCATGCATGGAAAAATGATGTGGCGCGCCTCAAACACCAGCACCTTGTACTTTGAAGACTGCCGTGTTCCCAAGGAGAATCTTCTCGGAAAGCGTGGAGAAGGCTTTCATCAAATGTTGGCCACGTTAGACGGCGGGCGCCTCAGTATTGGCGCCATGGGTTTAGGTGGTGCCCAGGGTTGCTATGACATGGCCATGAAATATGCCAAAGAACGGGTTCAGTTTGGACGCCCCATATCAACTTTTCAGGCCAATGCCTTCAAACTAGCTGACATGGCCATGGAGATTGAATGCGCCCGGCTACTCCTTTACAGGGCGTGCTGGCTGAGGGATCAAAATAAGCCTTTTAGCAAAGAGGCCGCCATGGCAAAGCTTTACTGTTCTGAAGTCATGTACCGTGCCGCCAACCACGCGGTGCAGCTTCATGGTGGCTACGGTCTCATGAAAGAATACGATGTGGAACGTTTTTATCGCGATCAGAAACTCTTGGAGATTGGTGAAGGAACCTCAGAAATCATGCGCATTGTCATCGCCCGGCTGGTAGGTGCATATTAGGTATCTCAAATGCTTATGTCGCTCACTCGAACCGCCAGGTTACGCGCAACTTCCCGAAGCTGTGGAATCGCAGGCTGTGTCGGATTGATTCGCTGGAAAGCGGCTGTGGGAAATCATAAAGCCTTCGCCCGATAGGGTCTCAATGAAGTCTATCTTCACGGGTTTCACTTGTTCAAACAGGTGTTTATTAACAAGAAAGGTGAGACCTTTCACCTGAAAGGTTGCATCGTCTTCATGAGGCTCGTCCAGAGTCATGTGCAAGGACTCTTTGCTGCCTCAACCACTGCGAAACAACTTGAGTCTAATGGGGGGAATTTTCTCTTTGTCTTTCTGGAATTCCCTGATCATTTCATGCGCTTTTTCCGTGACCTGAAACATTCTCCTCTCCTCGCACAGAAAGCTTCCGAACTTATAGAAACATACATATAGAGTGATTGTCAAAAATATATTGCGTTTGCTCCGAAGTCGTTGATGATTGAAAATATTATTTTGCGAAGGACATTGTGCAATTTTGGAGAAGATTTTTGAATGTGACTGGCGTTTAAAATCGCAAGCTCTCTGAGGGCTCCGGCCGAGTTGTTGCGCTCCGGTTGCGCCTGACGGCTTGAAAAGAGGCACTGCGTGCGCGATTTAGCCAGGAGAATTGAAGCTCCCTGCAGCAAGCAGGGAATGTTCTGCCTGACGGCAGTGCTTCGCAGCGACTGTGCGGAAGGGGACCATTTTTAGATTCGCTCGCTAGCCCTGTAGCAAGCTACAGGGAATGCGCTCGCTGTTGCAGTTCAAAAATCCCAAAATGGGACACCCAGAAGTGAGCCAAATAGTATTTTCAATTATCATCTGCTCTTATCGGAATGTTATTCTGAAAACCCCTATAGTCTATTTTCCTTGTCAATGGGATGGGGCGTCGTGGAGCCCTTTTTTTTGCGGACTATGCGAAAAATCGCCGGGCGGATGAAGGCTCTCCACCCTTCCGGGCGGGGGTTCTGCCTTGCGGCAGCTCTGCGTTCCCGGAGAGCACGCCGATCAGACAGGGTCGGGAAAATAATGGTCGTGGAAGATTATGCATTCCAAGGCCAGCCTGTGAGGCGTCCGCAAATCGATTTCAACCAGCTTCGACGGTACATGCCGAATACGGCATAGTTGATCTGCACGACCCTCTTCCTCACAAGCTTCTCAGGTAGAAAGATGCCCCCGCAAACAATGAGATCTCCCCGGAATTCCTTGAGAAGTTTTTTCTCCAAACGGATAAGCGGATTATCCGGATATATAAAAAGGATATCGTAAGCACTCAAGTCCACTTCTAAAAAGTCACCTTGTATAAAGCGAAGGTTCTTTGCCCGCGACGCTTGTTTGATCTGAACCGATCTTTGCACCAATTCTTCGTCGCATTCGATCCCTGTCGATTCGGTGAATAGGGATGCAATGAGGGCCACCTTGCCATCTCCGCTCCCGAGGTCCGCAAAGTGCTTGAATTCTTGAAGCCTGATTGTTCGAAACAGATCAAAAACCTCACAGCTCACAGATGAAGCCCAAAAGCCTTTCGCGGTCTGCTTGTGGGCATGGATGCCTTTTGCCGTTAGCACTGCATTGTATCGTTCGTAGAATGTGTTAACCTGCTGGAAAGATTCCATGGTAGGACGTCGTGAGCTTTCAGCAGCCATTGTCTATCCGCCCAATGCCTGAATGAATTGGTCCAGTTCCTCGCAGACTGCGTCTGCATGCTTCTTATTGCCCAAAACTTCCATTACATCCGAGAACGGAAGGTCATCTACTTTGGGCACCCTTGATGGAGACGGCTTGATCCTGTTCACTATGCCTCTTATCAGCCTTTGGTATTGCTCCGCAAAACCCCTACCTTTAAGATCCGTCCAGGAAAGCCTCTGCAAAATCACCTTATACAATGGCCTCGTGTACGTAACGTAGGTATCAAACAAGCCTTTTGTGGCGTTCACGTCGACATAAAAAGAGAATAAACGGGAATATTCGTACCAATCCATGTCCTCTTGAACTAAAAGGAAAAATTGTTTGTCAATGGCATCCCTCTTCAGCAGGTTATGAGAAGATGCACAAAAGTTGGACGCGCAGAAGCCACAGTCTTCATAAAAGCCGTAGTCCCGAAAATCTGCGCCTTGATTCTCCAACCTACCGGGATGAAGTAGACAGCCAACGGTGCTATTCCTATCATCTAAGAAAGCTATGAACCTACAGAGCCTGTTGCCCTTTTCAAGTAAATCCATCTTCTTTCTATACACGGGCAGGTCATTTTCTGATTGCACCCAATCATCATAAGCCCTCTTTCTAACAGAGAAAACCCTTTCTAAAATGTGCCTCGGCTGACTAAAATTTGCGCAACATCCGCCACAGCCTCTTTTTGCATCGGGTTGGCACAACATGGATGCATCACCGTGGCTTTCAAGGATGCGGCTTTCGAATGCCTCTTGTAACATAGGCCCCTTAGTCAACCCATTAATTCCCGTTGAGCAGGACTGTTCCGCTTGTTCGGGACGGAGCTTCAATGCACGCCTTAACGTGGCCATGACACGCGAACTATGGTTCCTGCTCCCCTATTGGACTCGATGAACAAGGATCCGCCCGAAAGCTCGGCTCGCTCATTCATGCTGTGAAGACCAAATCCGCCTCCCAAAGATCTTTGAGCCTGCACTTGATCCGCATCGAATCCTTTTCCGTTGTCCGCTACGAGCAGTTCAATTCTGTTTCCCGCTCCCTTCAAGGAAACGCTCACAAGCTCGGCCTTGCCGTGTTTAACCACATTGTTGAGCGCCTCTTGGAGCAGCCTAAAAATGACAATCTTCAGGCGATCAGGTACTTGGCCTTCCTGTATGCCGAACTCGCTTTGGATGCTCAGCTGTGGGTAGAGTTTTGTAAATTCCCGACAAAACCACGAAATCGTTTTCAGGATTCCAAGGTCGTCTAACATGGCAGGCCGCAAGTCCATGTGAATCCTTCGGACTTCTTCACTAGCCTGTTTAACCACCGGTATCAGCGCCTCTAATGATTCCATGCCGGCTTTGGTCGTCCCGGCTAGCATGTGCTCCATAGCACTTTCTGCCCCGAACTTGATGGCCGCTAAAGACTGTCCGATGCTGTCATGAAGCTCCCTTGCAATGCGCTTTCTTTCGTCTTCTTGGACAGTGAGCAGCTGCGCAGAAAGGCGTTTTAACTGGGCGGTCCGTTGTTGAACGCGTTTTTCCAACTCCTCGTGCGCCTTTTGCAAAGCTTTTTCAGCCTGCTTCCGGCGGGTAATATCGCGGGCCACGTGGACACTACCTCTTAGTTTGCCATCTTGGTCATAAAGCGGAGACACAGTCACGAGGAAATCACCTCCGAGCCGATCCTCGTGCACCTCGGCGACATGATCATTTCCGTCCGTGAGTACCTTGGCGTGCAGGCAAAACGCTGGAGGTTTATCGGTTCCATGGGTGACCTCGTAGCAACTTCGGCCAATGAGTTCTTCGGCAGAACAGCCCAGTTTGCCGGCCAAGGCCTTGTTAGCCTGGACTATTCGGTACTCATTATCAAGAATACTAATGAGATCAGGTACTGCATCAAAGGTCTGTTCCCATTCTTTTTTTGCACGGGTGATCCGGGCCTCTGCATTTTTACGTTGTAAAGCACTGGTAATCACCTGCCCCACCAATTGAAGCAAAGCAATCTCGTCATCTGTCCAGTCCCGCTGATTACGCACACAACTGAAGCCCAAGAAGCCGATGAGCCTGCCCACATGAACCATAGGCACATCGACAAGTGACTGGATGCCTTGAGAGGCAATAACGCTTTTCTCCACAGCTGCTTTTCTTGGAAGATCACTTACGGCAGGGACAACCAGCGGCTTGTGCCGCAACAGTTGCTCCGTCCACCAGGGCATTGAGCTCGCATCTAAATCCTGCAAGTTTCGTTTCTCGGTCGACAGATTCTCGTTGCGCCACAGATGGGTCATGCTAAATCTCTTCATGTCACCTGAGAACAGAAAGACATAACCGCCGTCAGCATCGGCAAAACGGCCTATTTTCCCGAGTGCTTCCTCGACACCTTGGTCAATCTTTTCTGATGTCATGCTGATGAATCGAGCCGAGATGTCTGACACCAACTCTTCGAATGCCAGCCGATATTGCAATGCTTCCTGGCTTTGCTTCAAGTTTCTGAACAACAGGGCATATGGCTTTCTCAAGCCTGTCTCGAGAATAGCTTTGTAGATGAGATAGAAAGAAACGATCTTTAGATAGTGACCCATTAAATTGAGAAGACCATAAGCGTGCATGTAAAGCGTGAAAGCCAATTCAGAAGCCATCGTCAAAAAGATTGATGCTATCAAGAGACGTATCACGCTGGTATCAAACTGGAGGCGCCTTGCAGACAGCAAGACAATCGATGCAAGTAAAATCAGACAGATAATGTATTCGCTGATCTTTTTAAAAGCAGTGAGTCCGGTGCCCTCCACAAAGCAGTCGGGGAAAATTTTCCAATAGAACACAGACGCTATCAACAGGAAGCTCCCCACACTATATCCGACCATTATGAAATTTGTTTTAAGTCTTCGGCCGATAAAAAGAGGGGCGACAAGGAGCGAAATGCTTTCGACATATCGCGCTGAAATCCATAATTGTGTTGCCAGGTTTGTCCCGTATCCTTTGAATACGCCCATGCCGTCGTAGGCAAGTGTGTGGATCAGGTCTAGGCCAGCAATGAATAGATAAGCAATGCCGATGAAAAGGAGGTAGTTGTTGTCCACAAAACGACGCGAGTTCCAGACCAATATGAAAATGCTGCAGGCAACAACGATGCCGAACATCTCGGTGAGCGTGTGAAAAAGGAGGTAACTGTAATGACGCGTCATGTAGAGCCCAAACAGGAGTAATATGGCAAATGAGATTGACAAGTAGCTGTTTTTTTTAGTCATCGCGAACTTTTTCTCCGCAGACTCCAAACAAAAAAGCCTTAAACACATGTGTCCGGACAGCCATGCGTCAGGCCTCCGTCATGGTTATAAGCTTTCCCTGCTAAAGCTGGTTATCTCTCGCATGGGTGCCGTACCGCCGCAATGACTTATACATAAATGGGGAGTACATCGTCAACGGACTGTTGCCCACACAGCTGTCCAGGCAATATTCAGGGAACCGCGCCAGGGGGCATCCTTTTTAAGGCAGGTCAAACCTCATCCTCCTCGTCCGTGGCAAATGGTATCGAACGTCACGAACCAGGCACACGCAAACAATGCATACAAGCTGACAAGCCTATTGTAAATACGTCAGACCCAAATGGTCCGACTCTGTAGGACTACCGTTCAGAGGCCTGTCAGGCCATATCAGTGACCCGAACTCAAAGAGTATGTTCAACATATAGGACACACTAGGTCATCCAGTGAGGTCGGTCATCCATCCAACGACTGACGATTGCCCAGAGCCAATCTTCAAGCTCACTCACTATGTAGAACGTAGGAAAAAGAAGATTGTCGTGGGGGGTGATTCTCCCTTCACGGAGAGCTCTGTTAGCTAGGGCTGTATGGGGATAAATCCGAAGACCGGCCGTAATCTTCATGGCATCTACTCGAAGAGAATCAGCGAAGGCAAGGCTTTCTGCTACCGATTCTCGCGTTTCCCCGGGACCTCCCAACAACAGGAAACCCATCTGGTGTATACCATGTGCCGCAAGCATGTCAGAAGCTCGGCGGATGTCTTCAGGGGTAAACGTCTTGTTCATAAGCTTCAGCATTCGCTCAGAACCGCTTTCGAATCCGAGGCTCACCTCTGTGCAGCCAGCCCTAGCCATCTCTTTGACAAGGGCTTCGTCAATTTTCCCGGGGTAGATAATGCATCGCCACACGATGTCCAATTCCCTATCGGCCATCATATGGCATAGCTCTCGGGCATACGTGTGAGGGATGTTGAATATGTTATCCGTGAAGAAAAAGTGCCGGAAACCTCTCTCTACAAGGCTGACAAGCGCATCGATCACAATTTTGGGGTTTCGCCTTCGAATAATGCTCCCTTCGATACACGAAGTAGAGCAATAACTGCACCTCATTGGGCAGCCCCGCCTTGTTTGCACAGGCATCCACAAATCTTGCTCTCTGACTGGTGGACTTGGCCACAGATCAGCATCGGGAAGTGGCAAAAGGTCCAGGCTCTTTACAAACTTCGTCTTGGCCTGAGGACCAACACCGGCGACATAAAGACCAGGAACACCAGAAAGGTCGGCGCCTTGTTCCATGAGACCTAACAAAGCCGGGAAGGCAATCTCACCCTCACCTTGGATGCCCATATCTGCCTTCAAATATGCAAGAGCACTTTCGGGAAATACGCTGTAACCCGCACCGCCTAAGATAATGGGGGTGTCTGTAAAACTTCGGCAATCCGAAATAACCGCTTTGACTTGATCCAATAAGAACTGTGGTTGTTTCATGTTCTGATCATCGATGTTTCTAACGGAAATGCCTATCACATCAGGCTGAACCCTCCCGATAGCCTGCTCGATGACAGTCCGTGTATCCCTTACGTCCATGAGGTCCACCAGCTCCACCTCGTGCCCGGCCTCAGCGGTCGCCGTAGCCACAGCCCCTAAACCAACGGGGATAATGGGCATGTTAATCGGTTCGGTATTAGCGGAAATGAGAAGAACTTTCATGGCTTTTTGGCGTAATGTTTTTTTTCGGCAAAAATAACACGGCAATCAATCGATTTTCCAGTATATTTCTATCTAACATCATAAAATCTGTTAGACGGTTCGGATAGGTTCTGGGAACCCGATTGGCTGGAAGGGTGTTGGCTGGGCAGGGGAAGATTCAGGCGGACAACATCAGCTGCGCCCTTGGTAGGTCACTCGTTTCTTGAGTCAAGGTTTCACCGCAGAATTTTCATATCCCAAGATTTTCGGCCTGTTGTTTCGGATCTATAAACAATATTAACGCCACCGTGACGGTTGTGGTCACAGTCCCATACGTTTGGGGATGTGAAACGCATCCGCGTGAGCATACAGGCGATCCGATTCCAAACTGGGTAAATGTTTGAGCGTATTGGTGAGCTTTAAGAAAGAACAGGGACTTGATAGATCGTCCCTGCGCGCCGAACAGAGCGGCAACCTGGTCGGTATTGTTCGAACAACAGGCGCTGGTCTTTCTCTACGCGCACTTATGCGCGAGTTTGAGCCGGTTTAGAATCGGATTGCCGGTACGTGGCGGCGTTTTCAAATAGTTAAATGTTTATCCTTAGTGTTCTTTATAAGTCCGTTTTGCCTTGCAACGTTCAGAGATGGGGTATCATGAGCTTTCGCTCAATTTAGGTTTCATGATTTTCAAGTCAGCATGCGGTGCTACCTTGTCTCCTCATCACCTTTGTTTTTCCAGCTTTTGTCTAACCCTTTGGAGTGCGCTGTTAATTTCTTTTACAGGTTTTGAAGTATTCGCATCCTTTGCGTTGTAATAACGCAAGGCATCCTCTAACCTCCCTGACAACTCGGCACGGACACCAAGCAAATTAGGGATGGCATACCCTTCTGCATGAAGCTTATAGGCCTCATTCCAAAGCTCGCAGGCTCTATCTGTCCTGCCTTGGTCCACTTGATGCCGTTTGCAACCTTCTCTTTGGCTTTGTCACTTGGTCGGGTGTCATCTTTTTCCAAAAGCCTGATTTCCATTGGCGTATGATAAGGGGCAATCAACCTCCGGAATTTATTCACAGCAACCCTTTGGCCTCTGAGAGTAGTGGCCCTTTTCTCCGCAAAGGCCTTCCTGAGTCTTGACACACATTATCCGCGGTATGCCCGCTCAGGGACTGGGAAACCAAGATTTGTCCCCTGCTGACGGAGATGACTTTGGGAACAAAAGTGAAATAAGCATTTCTTTTCGTGCAGCCGACCTTGTATTCGTGCTGGTTTGTGCACTTGCCGTCTTTGTCTTTAGAGACACACTCTGATCGTTTTGCAAAATAGCGCGAATCTTCCGTGGAATTTTGGGTAACGGGGCCAAAGACCATGCCCTCAGCGCCAGCCAGTTTTCCCACCGTAACTGCTGTTTTCTCGGTCAGATGCAGAGACTTTTCCTTTACGACCTTTTTTGGCGCTGCTCTCTCAATCACATTGAAATGCGGGTTATCGTTGGCACGGATTCCAACCAACAAGGCTTCCACATCGGCGGTTAACTGGTCTCCGCCAGGACCAGAAAAAGGTAAAACAGCGATCCGATAAAGCTAGGCTGCTTCGAGGACTTCGGCAGGACAAAGCATGGTGGTTTTGATTGTTGTGGCACATCCCCAAACGGTGATAAGGGTTATACATAGAGATATTAGGACAGCATACTTTTCTCATTTCATCCCGCATACCCCTTTATGGTATTGGTTCTTTGCACGTTTTTGAATGCACTGCTGGGGTGGCGTCTCAGAAGTCAGTTCACAGAGCATGTCTGTGCCATCAATCCATTTTCCTTGCCCTCTGACCATTTGTCGCAGAGGCACAAGGTGACGCCTTGCCGCTGTTCTTCTAAGAACAAGAGCCTTCTATGCATCCGTTGGTATCAGGCTCCCGTGTTAGCAAGACTGGAGGTTGGCACGGCCATTAAGGTGACCATGGCCTTGGAAACAAGTCTTTGGTGCTCACCCGATACTCCAAATACTTCAGATTCTGAGACGATGATCTTCTTTCCTTTGTTGATGACCTTTGAACGGCAGACAATCATCTTTTCCGTGGCAGGCCTGAAGTAATTGATCTTGAATTCAATGGTCAAAATGCGGAATTCGTCTGTGACAGTTGTAAAGGCTGCATATCCTGCGGTGTGGTCTGCCATGGTGGCAATGACGCCTGCATGGACAAACCCGTCTTGCTGTCGGTGATCTGGACCGATCATGAGACTGGTCTCAAACTTTCCGTATTGCACTGTGTCGACTTGATATCCACAATAGGCTGGAAACCCCTGAACAAAATCCTTTCTCAAAAATTCAGCCCATTCCTGGTTCATTTTTCTCTCTGAGCCCCTCATGACGGTTAAGCATGGTCGTGTTTAAAACTTTTCAGGCCCTTTGAAGGAACTGTTTGGTAGCTGCCGTTATGGGACCACGCACACTATTTTTACGTAGGCACCCAATTGTTTCGTATATTCAAAATGATATGTCGACTCACCAGTTTCGGCTGACACAAATATAAGGTCCAACAGAAATCGTCAAGACAAAAGGCCACCAGCTGATTTCACCGTGCCACCAATTTTCAGTCCGCACTTTCCCCGCAAAAATAGAGTGTTGCAATTCACGAGATTTGTGGCATTGTTACTGCCTCCCTACAACGCGAGCAGGAGGGTTGAAAATATTTTACAGGTAAATTGAACCTCCCTGCAGCAAGCTGCAGGGAATGTTCTGCCTGACGGCAGTGCTTCACAGCGACTGTCAGGAAGCGTACCATTTTTAGATTCGCTAGCTAACCCTGTAGCAAGCTACAGGGTTAGCGCTCGCTGTTGCAATTCAAGCCATACGTAAACCGGGACCAGGCTGGGGGTCGGCGAAAGAGAAGAAGTCAGGAGGAAGGAGACTGAAAATGAATCGACGGAGAAAAGTTGTTGCATTGTGCATGGTGATAGGCGTGGTTATGGCACTAGCCCTTCCGTTATGGGCTGAGGAAGTCGAGAAGATCAACATTAACAACGCATCGGTAGAAGAGCTGACCCATCTGAAAGGGGTGGGAGCAAAATACGCCGAACGTATTGTTCAGTATCGCGAAGAGCACGGTCCGTTTACCTGCGTTGAGGATATCATAAAGGTGCCGGGCATAGGCCCCAAAACCTGTGAGCAGAATAAAGATCTGATCACTGTGGAATAATCTTTCGCCAACCTCCTGCCTTTCCCGGAAAAACGGCCGTTGGCCATGAGCAGAAGGTCTTTTCGATTTTAGTCAAAAACAACAAAGTGATATGATATCGCTCCCCGTACCGCTTGTTATATATCCCCGCTAAGGTATCTTTCCGCTAATTCCACATCATCCTTGCTTCCAATAAAGAGTGGGACCCTCTGGTGCAGTTGTTCAGGTTCTATGTCAAGGATTGGTATTTCCCCACTGCTGGCATAGCCGCCCGCCTCCTTGGCCACAAATGCCAGAGGATTGGCCTCGCACATAAGGCGCAGTTTGCCATGGGGCTTCTTGGGATCTCTTGTGTCTGCGGGATACATGAAGATGCCACCCTTCAAAAGGTTCCGGTGAAAGTCAGAAACCAGAGAGCCGACGTATCGGGCCGTATAGGCAGGCTTATTGTTCGGGGACTTGAAATGGTTGACCAGACGCTGGACGTTTTCACTCCAATAATTGTAGTAGCTCTCATTCACACTGAAAATCCTGCCGCGCTCTGGGATACGAATATTTTCGTGGGAGAGCAAAAACTCCCCTACGCCCGGCAAGAGCGTAAAGCCGTGAACACCCTGCCCGGTTGTGTAAACCATCATGGTGCTGGAGCCGTAGATAAAGTAGCCTGCAGCGACCTGTTTGGATCCGGGCTGCAACACATCACTTAAAGTGCCATCTTCATCGGAGCTTATCCTCCTGTGTATGGAAAAGATCGTCCCAATGCTCACATTCACATCAATGTTCGATGATCCATCCAAGGGGTCATAAATCAGCACATAATTCCCCTTGGGATACCTGGATGGAATTTCAATAAGATCCGCATCCTCCTCAGACGCCATGGCGCAGAGCTGCCCAGTGTGACTCATCCTTTCAATGATGGTGCGGTTGGCAAACTCGTCGAGTTTCTGCACGTCCTCTCCCTGGATATTTTGGCGACCAGCATAGCCCAAAATGTCCGCGATCCCAGCCTTATTTACCTCCCTTGAGATAATCTTAGCAGCCACGATCAGCTCTGAAAGAACCCGAGTGAAGGCGCCTGTGGCTTCAGGATTTTCCCGCTGCTTTTCCAGAATGTGCTCGGTAACCGTCATGCCTATCGCTGTTCTCACCGTCTGCCCTCCCAATAAGCCCAATAAGTCTTTATTCCCGTTATAAATAAGTGTATTAAGATGGGGTTGGCACTGTCAAGGAGAAACCAGTCTGTGGAAGCCGCACTAATATTGCTAAAACCCCGCATTTTGGCTTTCAGGCACCGACTAGAGGGACGGCTTGAAGGCATGACATGGGTGAGGATTGTTCTGGCTTTGATAAGCTTCCTGTTTTGGGCAGGGATCTTTGCGGTGGTTTATCGCGTGCTGGTTTACTTTCAGGGTGTGGAGGGTTTTGGCGACATTCTGGCCAGAAAACTGCTCTCCATGGTGCTCCTTACCTTCTTTTCTATCCTCATCTTCAGCAGTATTCTTACAGCCCTATCCACGCTGTATCTTTCAAAAGACCTGCCATTGATCCACGCGGCACCCGTGACGGTTGACCGCGTGTTTTTTGCTCGGTGGATTGAGAGCACCTTTGACAGTTCATGGATGCCATTTTTGTTCGGCCTGCCTATCTTCTTGGCGTATGCTCAAGTTTATGACGCAGGGCTGAACTTCTATCTGGCTCTGGCTGGTTCACTCCTTGCATTTTGCCTGCTTGCTTCTGCTCTCGGCACACTCGTTGTTGTATTGCTCGTCGTATCCCTTCCGGCTAATCGGATGAGGGACATCTTTGTTTTACTCACTATAGTTCTTGTTATCCTCTTGTATTTTTTGTTTCGATTCATGAGACCGGAAAGATTAGTTGATCCGACCGCGCTGGCGACTCTATCTGGCTATCTGAGGTCTCTTGAGGCCCCTGGCTCTCCATTTTTGCCTACCACGTGGATACTGGAGACTTTGTGGCCGGTCTTAACAGGTACGGGTGGTTCGGCCTTTTTCTATCTGGGACTTTCTGTGACAGGTGCCATGTCCATGGTATTTATTGACATCAAGCTTTCTCGGGTTTTTTATTTCAGAGGGGTTTCAAAGGCCCAAGTAGCCCGCCGAGGGGTGCGAAGCAGCAAGAGACCCATTGGCTTTCACAGGAAACGTTCCCTGTTGACCTCCGGCAAGATTGGTGCGCTTCTTTCAAAGGATACCAAGACGTTTTTTCGGGACAACACCCAGTGGTCTCAGCTTTTCTTGTTGGTGGCTCTCATCGTCGTCTATCTTTACAACTTCAAGGTGCTGCCCATCGAGAAGGCTCCGATTAAGACCTTTTACCTTCAAAACATATTGTCGTTTTTGAACATGGGTTTGGCCGGATTTGTGCTTGCTGCCATGGCGGTGCGCTTTGTATTTCCGGCCGTGAGTATCGAGGGACAGGCCTTTTGGATGATAAGATCGGCACCTGTTCCTCTGAAGGCTTTCCTCTGGGTTAAGTTTTGGACTTACCTGGTACCCCTGATTGTGTTGGCTGAAATTCTTGTGGTGCTTACAAATAAGCTGCTCTCTGTAACCCCCTTTATGATGTGGCTTTCCGCAATCACGATCTTCTTTTTGGTGTTCGGAATCACCGCCATGGGCGTTGGACTGGGTGCTGCCTATCCTAATTTTCATCTTGAGAACATAGCACGAGTGGCTACTGGATTTGGGGGCATGCTCTTCATGTTTCTGTGTGTGGGTTTCATTGGATCCGTCATTGTTCTGGAGGCTGGTCCGGTCTATACCATTTTTATGGCCAGACTCCGTGGAGAGGCCATACCACTGGCCCACTGGGTATGGATCAGTGTTTCGTTTGCACTGGCGGGAGCAATCAATGTACTGGCCGTCTTCTGGCCGATGCGAGTGGGGGCAGAGAGCCTGTCACGTCTGGAGGAATAAAAGGAATGGGGAATGCGGAATTCAGAACGTGGAATGAAGGAGAGTGGCAGCAACCAAGACTGCATATCCGGCATACAGCACGAACATCGCCTATCACGTTTCATATAATCTCAAACGCATCTCAAAAATGCGCCTAAGGGTGCATGGCGGCGTTGTCCCAATGTATCGGGACTCAAAATGCTCTCATCCCGCCGCGGCGGGACTGCGTGCCACCGCGCGCCTTGCCCTGAGCCCTAATCCACATTTTTGAGATGGGTTTTTGTCCAGATCCGCATTCTGCATCCCGAACTCCGCACCCAGCATTCGGTTGTGTTGCTTGACTATGTTTTGTGAGGTTGATAAAAAGAATTTGGGCTTGCAAATTGGTGAAATTCCATGCTGGTGAGAAAAAACTCTGAGAGTATAGGAGGGATTGTCATGGCACATTTTAGAGGAGTGAAGGTGCTCATACAGATTTCAACGATGTTGCTTGTCTTTGTGATCTCTTTGGGCTGCGCTCAGCGGAACAAAGACACCAAGAGTTCAAAGACATCAGAGCCTGTTGCTACATTAGAGGATAAGGCATCTGCGCCTCTTTATTATGACTTTGAAGATGTTCTGGTGCCTTCAGAACTTAAGGTAGATACCAGGAAGTCTTTTGTTCATCACGCCCCTGATTTCAGGGCTGGGGTCTTGGTATTGACAGGGCGCGTCGAGATAAATTCACTGATTAGGTTTTTTGAGAACAATATGGCGAAGGATAACTGGCGACTCAAGACGTATTTTAGGTCTCCCCGTACGATGCTCATTTTCGAAAAGCCGAATCGGGAGTGTGTCATCAACATTACAGAAAAACAATTCAATACGGAAGTTGAGATCTGGGTGGCCCCGTCTGGGGAAACTGCGGAAGGGCATCTGTTGAAATAGCCGGTGGCATCCGTTGACGGTTGTTGGTTGTCCGTTGCCAAACAGCAGAACCGGTTGATCCGGTTGGACAGCAGAAACGATTTCAACTGCCTTGTAGCAAGCTGAACGGAATGCGCTCGGTGTTGCAGTGGAACAATCTTTTTGGGTTGGCAAGGACAGAGCTTGGATACAATGGACCACGAACGACGGCCCATTGACGTTCTTGCATGACGAAAAACCGATAGCAATAATTCTCGAAGGACACTTCGGGATGCCCCAATTTGGGCAGATTAAATGTCCGATCCCCTCATGAATAAGAAGATCGTGTTCGGCGTGTGCGGCGGCATTGCTGCTTACAAGGCCGTAGACCTTCTCCGGATTCTCGTCAAGTCGGGTGCCCAGGTCAGGGTCATTATGACCAAGGCGGCCCAGGCGTTTGTTGGGCCGCTCACCTTTGAGGCTCTTTCAGGGCATCCAGTATGGACCCAATTGTTTGGGGAGCAGGCCAATGCGCCCTTTCGGCATATCACATGGGCAGAAGAGGCAGATGCCGTAATCATCGTGCCAGCCACCGCCAATATCATTGGTAAGATGTCTCACGGGATTGCAGATGATCCTTTGACTACTTTTATCTTGGCGGCTCGTGCGCCGGTCTTGGTTTGTCCGTCCATGAACGTTCACATGTATGAAAATCGTCTCGTTCAGGAAAACGTCAAGCGACTTGAGCAGGTTGGCATGACGGTACTGCATCCTGACACCGGATTACTCGCTTGTGGAGAAGAGGGGCCAGGTCGGTTGCCAGATGTTGAGATTATGGCAGAAGAACTTCGTTCCCTATTGTGTGCCAAGGATTTGGCCGGACAGAGGGTCCTGGTGACTGCTGGGCCCACCCAGGAACCGATCGATCCCGTTCGGTTTATCAGCAATCCGTCTTCGGGAAAGATGGGACACGTTGTTGCGCGTATCGCCCGCAGACGGGGGGCAGAAGTATTCCTGGTCAGTGGGCCCACCGTGCTTCCAGACCCTCAGGGCGTCAGCGTCACCCGAGTCAGGACGGCCGATGAAATGTTCAACGCGGTGATGGAGATTGCAGAAAAAGCTACAATCATTGTCATGGCCGCTGCGGTATCAGACTGGCGGCCAGCCAGTTTTTTTGAACATAAGATCAAGAAGGGAGAGATGGGGCAGAATTTGCGCTTCGAACAGACGGTGGACATTCTCAAGGCCGTGGGAAATAACAAGAGCCAGAAGATTCTGGTTGGTTTTGCTGCTGAAACCCGGGACCTAGAGAATAACGCCCGCACTAAGCTCGCAGCCAAGAACTTGGATCTTATTGTTGCCAATCTTATCGGACAGCCCGATTCAGGGTTTGGTTCGGACACCAATCAGGCAAGCCTTTTCTACAGGGACGGTCGCAATGAGACTTTGCCCCTCATGGACAAGGGAGCCCTTGCCGACGCCTTGTTCGACAAGGTCTTGGAGATTAAGAGAAAGGAGAATGACAGAGTCGATTCAAGCCTTCAATGAGCGTTCTGCGAGACGCTTGTCTGAAATTCTGGAGGATTTGAAGGTCTATTTCCGGTATATGAAAGGATTAGGGTATGCGGGTGTGGCCTTGTCTGAAGACTCTCTCAGGATGTTGGACCACTGGTACAAAGGAGACATGGCAGAAACCTTGGACAGAATTCGGGCCGACCTTGGCACGTGCCAGAGATGCAAGCTTCACAGGGGGCGCAAACATATCGTTTTTGGAGCTGGGAATCCCCGGTCGAAGCTCGTCTTGGTAGGCGAAGGGCCCGGCTATGAAGAAGACGCACAGGGTCAGCCCTTTGTGGGGCAGGCAGGTCAGCTGCTCACTAAGATACTCCGGGCCATTGGATTGGCTAGAGAGGATGTCTATATCTGTAATATCATAAAGTGCCGGCCTCCAGGGAATCGAAATCCTGAAATAGACGAGATCACGGCATGCATTCCTTTTCTCCGCAGGCAGTTAAGGGCCATAAGGCCCAAGCTGGTATGTGCCCTAGGCACTTTTGCGGCCCAAACACTTCTGGAGACCAAAACACCTATATCTCGATTGCGGGGCCGATTTTATGTCTATGAGGGTATCCACCTTCTTCCTACATATCACCCAGCTTTTCTTCTGCGAAATCCTGCGAAGAAGCCCGATGTATGGGAGGATATGCAGAAGCTTCAGGAGGCGTATGAAAAGGCTTAGAGACCTTCACAAAACATCCCTTTTTGCCCAATCTTTACGTCAGACTCAGATGTTTGCTCTCAAAATACGCTCAGTATTGCTGCGGCAAAGATCTTCGTCTTTCTTGTCCCTTAACAAAATGGAACGCTTATTAAAGATCTCTCGTAGAATTGCACTTGTGGGACTCGTATTGGCAGGCTTGCTGCTTGGCAACTTTCCGAAGGCGGCCCAGGCTGCCAAGGGAGAGGTCTATGTGGTCGAGGTTTCAGGCACGATTAACCCGGGCTTGGCAGAGTATGTGATAAGAAGCATTGAAAAGGCTAATGGCGAGCAAGCCGCCTGTCTCGTGATGCAGCTTGATACCCCTGGTGGGCTGGCCCTTTCCATGCGGTCCATTGTGATGGCCGTGCTGGCCTCAAAGATCCCTGTGGTGGTCTATGTATCGCCGAGCGGGGCACGGGCGGCGTCTGCGGGCGTGATGATTACCCTTGCAGCCGATATTGCTGCCATGGCCCCTGGCACCAATATTGGTGCTGCCCATCCTGTCAACCTTGGCCAAAAGGAGATGGACAAGGCCATGGCTGAGAAGGTGGTCAACGACATGGTGGCCTATACCAAGAGTATTTCGGAAAAACGGGGTCGCAACAGCGAGTGGGCGGAAAAGGCGATCCGTGAAAGTGTGTCTGCTACAGAAACAGAGGCACTGGACCTCAAGGTTATCGACCTCATTGCCGAGGATCTGGATGATCTGATTGAAAAGATCGATGGTCGAGATTTAAAGGACAAGGGAACATTGGTTACCAAGGGCCTCAACCGGGTGATTCTCACGGAAAGCCTCAGGGACAAGATCCTGAAGACCCTGAGTGATCCCAATATTGCCTATCTTCTGATGATGATCGGCATGGCCGGATTATATTTTGAGCTTTCTCACCCCGGAGCTATCTTCCCGGGCGTTATCGGGGCAATCTCACTAATCCTGGCCTTTTTTGCCTTTCAAACACTTCCGGTGAACTATGCCGGGATTCTGCTGATTGCCCTTGCGCTGATCCTCTTTATCCTCGAAATGAAGGTCACCAGCTATGGTCTTTTGAGCCTGGGTGGAGTCATATCCCTCTTTTTGGGGTCCCTGATGCTTTTCGAGGGAACCGCACCTGAGATGCGTCTCTCCCTGCGCGTTCTGATTCCTACGGTTGTCATGGTTTCTGGGTTTTTTGTGGTCGTGGCAGGCCTTGTGTTTCGATCCCAGATATCCAAACCCAGAACTGGCGACAAGGGGTTGGTTGGCGAGGTTGGTGTGGTTAAGGAAAGGCTTGGACCTGAGGGCAAGGTTTTTGTCCATGGGGAACTGTGGAACGCTGAGGCGTCAGAACCGATCGAGACGGGCGTTAAAGTTCGTGTCATAGAGGTGGATCAACTCGTTTTGAAGGTCGAGGAGGTCAAGTAGAAGTTCTATTGCCTCGTGTGAGGGGCCTCGGGTGCCAAGTTCGATTTCCTGAGGTCAAGAGATGATGAACGGGTAAAAAGTGATGCCTTCTCGCCCTTGCGGGCGGGGGTTCTGCCTTGCGACAGGATTGGGCGTCCGGCGAGCATGCCGGTCAAGATGCAGAAGACGCCGGGGCGCTCGGGCTTTAGAGATTGACAGTAAGGCGGAACTATCATAGGATTAAATATTTGAACCAGCATAGCGCCAGTATTCCGCACGCGGCAGCTCCGAGGAGGCCGTACGGGTGACGAGAGGGAGCATCGACAATGGCCTCTGATCAGCGCAACCTGACGCAAGTTTTATGGGGTATCCTTTTAGTCGCAATGGGCGTGCTCCTTTGCGTTAAGGAACCTGCCGCCGTTCGTTTATCACCGGGGTTTAGCTTCTTGAACTTTTCTCGGTACTTTATTGCATTTTTCCTCATAGTTGGCGGTGCCAAGAAATTGCTCGGACTCTATTTTGTTAAGGACGAAGAGTCCCCTTCTGGTGATTAAGTTGCGCATACATGTAGAACAAAGCTATGATTGCATGGAGATTTGAGCCATGGCTGTAGTAGAGATGTCAACACAGCAGACAGATAACAAGGATGTGGCGAGTGGGTCTGGTTCTGAGGAAGAAACGGGCTATCAAGAAAGACTCATGGGCATTACAAACCGTGTCCATGCCGCAAGTAACATCGATGAGATTCTCTTTGATTTACAGGATGATATCGTCAAATTGTTCGAGGCTGAGAGGCTCACGATTTACGTGGTAGATGGAATCAAGAAGGACCTGGTATCCCGCGTTAAGTCAGGAGATGAGATCAGCGAGATTCGTGTGCCCATATCCACTAACAGTCTTGCGGGCTATTCGGCATACAAGGGAAACTTGATCAACATCAAGAACGTATACGATGAAAAAGAATTGGCCGCCATCGATCCCAAGTTGAGCTTTGACAAGTCTTGGGATGAAAAGACCGGGTTTCGGACACGGCAAGTGCTCGTCGCCCCGGTAAGCTTCCAAAAGTATCTCATGGGCGCTATTCAGCTCGTGAATCGCAGGGATGGCACATCCTTTACCGAGCGGGACGAAGGAGCTGTCCAGGAACTAGCGCAGACCCTTGGAATTGCCCTGTTCAATCAAAAAAGGATGGCAAAGGCCCGTCCTGGCAAATTTGATTATCTCATAGAGAATGGGCTCTTAACACAAAAAGAGCTTGACAGGGCAGTACTTGAGGCGCGGAAGACCAGACAGGATATTGAAGACCTGCTGATGAAATCCTACAAGATTTCCAAGCAGGACATTGGGCAGGCCTTGAGTCATTACTACCGAGCTCCGTTTGTTGAGTATAATGAACGGGTGCCAATTCCGGGTGAGTTGTTGTCCGGTCTGAAGGTGCCGTTCATGAAGAAGAATATCTGGGTTCCTATCGGACAAGACCAAGATGGCAAAAGAGTTATTATTGCCATTGACAACCCATACCATCTCCAAAAAGTGGATATGATCAAGCCGCTTTTCCCTGAGAAAGAACTCGTATTCCATGTAGCACTCAAAGAAGACATCGAACAATTCATCACGCTCTTCTACCAGGACGATAAGGAGCTGAGTTCTATTGAAGAGATCATTGGGCAGTTGGAAGCAGAGGAGGACGAAATTGAGGAGGCAGAAAGGGGTGTGACCGAAGAGGACAGCGCCATTGTCCAAATGGTTAACAAGATGATTCTGGATGCCTACGACCGGAATGCCTCAGATATACACGTAGAACCATACCCTGGAAAGAAACACACCGAGGTTCGCTTTAGAATTGACGGTGCATGCCAGCTTTATCAGACTGTTCCGTACAATTATCGTGCTGCGGTCGTCTCCCGCCTCAAGATCATGTCCAACTTGGACATTGCTGAGCGACGCAAGCCTCAGGATGGCAAGATAAATTTCAAAAAGTATGGAGGAAAGGACATTGAGCTCCGTGTTGCCACAGTGCCGACAGCAGGCGGTATGGAAGATGTGGTGCTGCGTATATTGCAGGCAGGTGAGCCTATACCCCTTCATGAGATGGGATTCTCAAAAAGGAATTATGAAAACTTCATAAGTGTCATCACCACGCCATATGGACTTATCTTTGTATGCGGGCCCACGGGCTCTGGGAAGACCACAACACTGCATTCGGCCCTTGCTTACATCAACAAACCCGACGTCAAGATCTGGACGGCTGAAGACCCTGTGGAGATCACGCAGGCGGGCCTCCGGCAGGTTCAGACGCAGCACAAGATAGGTTTTGATTTTGCCACGGCCATGCGCGCGTTCTTGAGGGCCGACCCGGACATCATTATGGTTGGTGAGATGCGCGACAAAGAGACCACACATATAGGCATCGAGGCCTCACTAACCGGCCACCTCGTTTTTTCCACGCTGCATACGAACAGCGCCCCTGAGAGCATCACACGACTTCTGGATATGGGCATGGATCCTTTCAATTTTGCAGACGCAATATTGTGTATCCTTGCCCAACGGCTGGTTCGTACGCTTTGTAAAGAATGCAAGAAGAAGTATAACCCATCTCGGGAAGAATATGATGAACTCATTCGGGAATATGGTCCAAAGGAATTTGAAAAACTCAACATTCCCTATTCAGAGGACCTCATGCTGTACAAGGGCATGGGTTGTCAGGCATGCAACAATACGGGGTATCGGGGCCGTATGGGCCTTCACGAACTTCTGATGGGCACCGACGAGATGAAAAGGCTGATCCAGCAAAAGGCTCAGATGGAATTCATTCGGGAACAGGCTGTTGCTGATGGGATGATGACGTTGAAGCAGGACGGTATTGAGAAGGTCTTTGCTGGCCACACCGATCTGAAAGAGGTCAGGAAAGTCTGTATAAAATAACGTCTATCCGATTCTGCAGCCTAAAAATTCAGGAGTATTTCAGTCGCTTCCAATTTTCCCCTGCCTAAGGAAAATCCGAAATCTCAATATCGACACGGAGTGCGTTTTCTCAAGCCGTAAGGCACAACCTTGCGCCAAACAATCTGTCGAAATTTCAATCACCGAGGCCTGAGTCTTACGCGGGGATCGGACAAAAGAGGGCGTCTTGGAAAGGTCTCAGTCTGCCTTTAAACTGATTTCGGGCTTTTCGCCTAAAGGCGACCAGCCAAGGGCGATAGAGGCGTTAAGTGGAGGAGTCCGAAAGGGACTCCGCCATCAAGTGCTGCTGGGGGTGACGGGTTCGGGCAAGACCTTCACCATGGCTCACGTGATCGCCCAATTAGACAAACCCACTCTTGTCATCGCGCCAAACAAGACCTTAGCCGCTCAGCTCTATGAAGAGTTTAAGACCTTCTTTCCGGACAATGCTGTCGAGTATTTCGTCAGTTACTATGACTACTACCAACCTGAGGCCTACTTGCCAGTTACCGATACCTACATTGAGAAAGATGCCTCGATCAATGAAATGATCGACAGACTGCGCCATTCGGCCACCCGGTCGGTCATGGCCCGGCAGGATGTGATTGTGGTGGCGAGCGTATCGTGTATCTTTGGTTTGGGTGCTCCCCAGGATTACCTGGAGATGTGTCTTGATATCAAGCAAGGCACCGACTTTGTGCGGGACACGATGCTAAGCCGGTTAGTGGCCATGCAGTATACCCGAAACGATTATGATTTCCACCGCGATACCTTTCGAGTCAGGGGGGACCGCGTAGAGATTTTCCCCTCCTATGAAGACGATAAGGCCATTCGCGTGGAGTTTTTTGGCGATACCATCGAGCGGATGTTTGAAATCGACCCATTACTGGGAAAGGTGGCGAGGCCCCTTAAGCGGGTGATCATCTATCCAGCCACCCATTATGTCACCTCAAGGGTGACTTTGAATCATGCCGTAAGATGGATAAAAGAAGAGCTCAAAGAGCGGATCGCATACTTTAGAGATGCCAGAAAATGGATTGAGGCCCAGCGGATTGAGGAGCGGACCGATTTTGACCTGGAGATGATGCGGGAGCTGGGGTACTGCCACGGAATCGAAAACTATTCGCGCCACCTAACAGGCAGAAAGCCGGGTGAACCGCCTCCGACGTTACTCGATTATTTTCCAGACGATTTCCTCCTATTTATTGATGAAAGCCATATAACGGTTCCCCAATTACGGGGCATGTACCGCGGGGATCGATCTCGAAAGGAGACACTGGTCGAATATGGATTCAGGCTCCCTTCAGCCCTGGATAACAGGCCTCTTACCTTTGAGGAGTTCACACGGAAGATACGCCGTGTGATCTATGTGTCTGCCACACCGGGCGACTACGAAATTGAGATGGCCGGAGCACGGGTCGTTGAGCAGATCATCCGCCCAACAGGGCTTATCGATCCCCATGTTATTGTGAGACCCGCTGGGAACCAAGTGGATGACCTCCTCGAGGAGATTAGGATCCGCGAAGAACGCAAAGAGAGGGTGCTTGTGACAACCCTGACGAAGCGCATGGCAGAGGACCTGACCGATTACTTCACCGATCTGGGCGTGAAGGCCCGCTACCTTCATTCTGATATTACGACCATGGAACGCGTGGAAATCATCCGGGATCTTCGTCTGGGAGTTTTTGACGTTCTGATCGGGATCAACCTGCTCAGGGAGGGTCTAGACCTACCCGAGGTCAGCTTGGTAGCTATTCTGGATGCTGACAAAGAGGGGTTTCTGCGCTCAGAACGCTCTTTGATCCAGACGTGCGGCCGCGCGGCAAGGAATGTCTTTGGCACAGTGATCCTTTACGCCGATCACGAAACGCAATCCATACGGAGAACTCTTGATGAGACGAATCGGCGGCGGAGGCTGCAAGCGGCTTATAACAAGAAGCACGGCATCACCCCTGAGACCATACAAAAGGAGATCACGAACATACTCACTTCCGTGTATGAGGCCGACTATGTGACTGTGTCCGCGGTCTCTGAACCCGCTGCTGAGTTCAGGTCAGTAGACGATCTGGGAAATCTCATTCAGGACCTCGAGTCCGAGATGAAAGAGGCAGTCAAGAAGTTGGCTTTTGAGCGGGCCGCAGAGCTAAGGGACCAGATCAAAGAGCTTCGAGAGCTCGATTTGGATTTGAGATAGTATCACGTGAAAGACAAATACAAAGAGAAGCTTGCAAGTCTGCCGCGCGCACCAGGTGTCTATCTCATGAAGGACGCCAAGGGGCATATTCTGTATATAGGCAAGGCAAGGGATTTGAAAAAGCGCGTTGCGTCCTACTTCAGAGATAAAGCTCCGAGGGACTTAAAAACGAGTCTGCTCGTTGGAAAAATCCAAAGCTTTGACACCATCCTCACCAACACGGAAAAGGAGGCCTTGATCCTTGAGTCGAATCTAATTAAACAACACCGCCCCCGCTACAACGTGATTCTCAGAGATGACAAGCGCTATCCGTGCCTTCGGCTTAACATGAAGAGTCCGTATCCCAACCTGACCGTTGCTCGAAAAATCGGAAAGGATGGAGCGCTCTATTTCGGCCCGTTTCCATCAGCCGGTGCCGTACGCGAAACCCTGAAGATAATCCATAGGACTTTCAAGATCCGCAAGTGCAAGTCCGGCAACCCTAAACCCCGGGAACGACCCTGCCTCAACTATCAAATGGATCTCTGCTTGGGACCATGCAGCCGGCCTGTGGATCCAGCAGAATATGGCGCTGCAGTTAATGAAGTCATCCTGTTTCTGAGAGGACGGACGCCAGAGCTGATCGCGCATGTGAGGAAACAGATGGAGGCTGCGGCGGCCCGGCAGGATTTTGAGGAAGCATCAGTCCACAGGGATAGGTTGTTTGCTCTCGAAAGAACGCTGGAAAAACAGGTGGCCGCAACGACTGATTTCAAAGATCGCGACGTCGTGGGGATGGCCCGACAGGGGAGGGCTGCCCTGTTGATAGTCCTATTTATCAGGTGCGGATTCTTACTGGGAAACCGGCCGTTCTATTTTCCAGAGACCATTGCCTCGGATGCCGAGATGATGACATCCTTTGTAAAGCAGTACTATGAGGAGACTTCGTTTGTCCCGGGAGAGGTCCTGCTGCCTAGACCACCCGAAGATCAAACCCTTCTTGAGGACTGGTTAAGTGATCTGAAAGGGGAAAAGGTTCGGATCATTATGCCCAAAAGGGGAGAGAAGGCCAAGCTCGTTGGCATGGCCCAGCAAAATGCGGCAAAGACCCTGAGGGACGAACTTGAGGTCGCCAGAGCCGAACGGGCGCTCCTTGATCGGGTTCAGCGACGGCTGGCTTTGACACGATGTCCTGAGCGTATAGAGTGCTTTGACCTCTCTAACATAGCAGGCACGGAGGGCGTGGGTGTTATGGTTGTTTTTGAGAAGGGAAATCCCGCCCCGTCGGCATATCGGAAGTATCGCGTCAAGTTTGCATCGGGCGCGGATGACTATGCCATGCTGAGTGAAGTGCTGACACGGCGGTACAAAAAGGTGGATGTCGGACAGCCTCTACCGGATTTACTCATCGTGGATGGCGGGAAAGGACAGCTCAACATGGCTGTCGCGGTCCTCAAAGCTCTGAGGCTTTACGGTTCATTTGACCTGATCGGAATTGCCAAGAGAGATCCTGAGCGCGGCGAAGCCGAAGACAAGGTATACAAACCCGGTCGAAAGAATCCTATGAACCTAAACAAGGACCAAGATGTTCTTCTGTTTCTTCAAAGGATCAGGGACGAGGCCCACCGGTCGGCCATAACCTATCATCGCAAACGCCGCATCAAATCTTATCGCAGGTCAGCACTGGACCAGATCCCGGGGATCGGAAACAGGCGGAGAGTGTCTCTCCTCAAACATTTTGGGAGCCTGAAACGGATTAGAGCTGCGTCTGTTGAAGAGCTTGCAGCCGTTCCAGGCATGACACGCCGGGCAGCCCAGGCGGTTTTTGAAGCTTTAAGATAATCAGCCTATGCGAAATACAGAATGACCACCCCTGATAACATGATGCTGGTGCCTAAAAGCCTCTGCTTAATATGCTCTTCCTTGAATATCAACCCCCCATATAGGACGCTGAAGATCAAGCTAGTCCTCTTCACAGCAATCATGTAAGAGACCGGGGCAAGTTTGATGGCGTGAAAATGAGCTGTCATGCTGAGTGCTGTAGCCAACCCTCCCAGACCGATCCAGATCGAATTCCGACCTTTCAAGTTGACCGTTGCGGTTTGATACTTGATGCGCCATCCTGCAATACCGAGCATCGGAATCGACAACGCTGTCATGTAGAGAACTCCGAAAAACACAGGATCAGACAGCTGGACACCCTTTTTCCCCAGAGTGGATGTGAGACTCCAGATAAGGGCCACCACAAGCATGCGCCGGGAGCCGGGCGACTTGAAGATCGCCTTCAGGGGAGCAAGGGGATGACGGGCAAAGCGTTCGATGTTCAACACATAGGCACCAACTGTGACCGTGAGAATGCCAAGAAACCCCTGTGTTGATATGCTCTCTTTCAGCACAAGGGCCGCTGTCAGGATCGCAAAGACAGGCGTGAAACTCAGATACGGGACGCTGAGTGATAGGGGAGCTATCCTGATAGCACTGAGATATATATAGTAAGCGAGGATTTCAAACGGAATCTGGATAGCCATGAGGATCATCAAATCCCGGGTTACTGGGAGCGAGTCCCTGCCGATGAGAAGGGGTAGTAGGAAGGGGAGGGCAAGGACCACCATGGCGGTGCCTATCGTCCACTCATCATTGTCCCGCATTAGGAGCTTTGACAGGGTTTCGGACGTGGACATAAAATACGCACAGAGCAAGGATAGGACAAACCAGTTCATAGTTTGTATCAGCTATGTGGGTAAAAGAATAGGGCAGGGGTGACGAATCCTACCTTGACATGCGCTCCATAATACCCTCCATGCCCGGTATTGTCGGCATGCCCATTTTTTGATAACCGGCGGGTATCTCAAACAATGCATTGGAGAGGCTCTTTTCGGTGATGTTTTTATATTCCGTTATTGTATGACCAGACGGGCCCTGCGTTTCCATCTTGATAGGAAAGCTGAGCTTCTTTGAGAACCATTGGGTCACGGTACCCATAGATTTGTCGTGATAGATATACTGGTGGGTCTCACAGACGTATCCATTCACGGATTGTTTGCCTATATATTTTTTTTCAGCCATTTTCTCAAATTTCTGTGAATCTACTTGAGGGACATTCTCGGCCTGGGCCTCGCTTGACATCTCCATGTACATCTTAGATCCTGGCATGAGGACCCATACCACGCCTTTATCCTGCCGGAAAATCGTGATCTGTTTTTCACCTTCCATGTCCATTTCCTGCCTGAAGTTGTTTCCTTTAACAAAAAGTTTTCCTTTATGCACTCCGTAGGGCATGGTTTGGACCATGTCCGCCGAGAATTCGGCTGCGTGGCTTGAACTGAAAAGAACAAGAGATGACACAGCGGCTAATGCGATGAGCAGCTTAGACCTGGAAAAGGCTTTTTCCCACATCATAAAATTCCTCCTTTAATAATCTTTGGGGCACGTTGCCCCTGTTATTTGGGACAAACGTCCGAACAAAAGCAGTGAAAGAACTCATACAGAATGAAAGGTCAGGCGTGTATGTGTGGTTGTGCCTGCCATTGCTTGCCAGTATAGACGACATTCGTAACTGAGGGACTAAAACGCGCCGAGCTGACACGGTTTGATTTTGATACCCATGGCATCGCATGCACCGCTGACCTTCATTTTCTGGATGCCGAGTTGTTCGGCAATGTCCCAGGCGGTCTTGCAAGGCAGGCGATCGTTGACCAGGCCCGCTAAGATCGCTCTTTCCAGTTCCGGGGAGACAGATGCAGCAGGCTTCACAATACTTTTCTCAGGGCGATACCCAAACAAACCGAGCTGGCATTTCACCAGCCGCAGTTCCAGCAGGTCGGCGGCCTGGCCCACGGCATCGGGTAACACCCGAAGCTCCTGGGCTACCTCAAATGCAACTGCACACGGAAGTTCCCCTTTGGAAGCCTGTTCTAAAAGTGT